>CAXUKK010000258.1:0-4859 GCA_964251455.1 uncultured Enterovirga sp. | reverse complement strand
CCGCATGGACAGATGGGTGAAGATCAGGTCGTCCATGCCGAACCGCGCGATCAGCCGGTAGGCGGCGGCGAGGTCGCAGCGAAGCTCCCACTCCGTCGGGTCGATCTCCGATCCGGCGGTCGGGACGGGTGCAATCTTGGCGCTCATGACGCTCCTCTTAGCCCTTCCAGGGCCGGCGCGATGTGTGGCGGATGTGCAGGACGGAGATACCGCTCGGAAAGGTGCGGTAGAACACGCGATAGGGGTATCGTGGCAGGGTAACCGAACGAACCCTCGGCGTCCTGGTCACGGCGCCGATCTCTGGATGCTCGGCGATCAACGCGAAGGCTTCCTCGATCGCCTGGAGGACATGTCTCGCGCTCGTTGGTGATCGCTCGGCGAGATAATCGAGGATCGTGGTGCGATCTGCGCGGGCCGCGGGTGTGAGTTCGAGCTTCACAGGCCGTAGCGCTTGCGATCCTGTTCGAGTTCTTCATCGGAGACAAACTCGCCGCGCTCGGCCTGCGCGAGGCCCTCCAACACGGCGGCCTCCTCCTCGTCCGTCATGTCGTAAAAGCCCGTGCGCCGCGCTTCGATGTCCCGAGCGTAGGCGGCGAGTTCCTCCTGCTCTTCGGGAGACCAGGCGTGTTCACAGCGCTCCAGGATGTCGCGAATGGTCGTGATGGCGCCCATGACACTCCTCTTCGCTGCTCATGATGGGCTCAAATCCTATTCCGGATGAGGGGAGCGGTCGAGCAATGGATGCCGCCGCCGCCGAGATAGACCTTGTCGTAGGGCACGACGCGAACGGAGATCTGGGCGCGTTCGAGCTTCTCGCGCGTGCGCTCCGAGACGCCATTCGACATGAGCACGCGGCCCGGCGAGACGGCGAGGCAGTTGATGGTCGAGACCGCGTCGTCCGGGCAGACCTCGATCGTGCGGATGCCCATGGCCTTCAGCTTCTCCAGAAACCAGAACGGCAACTGGGTCGGGTTGATGATCGCCGTCTCGGCGTCGATCATCACGAAGGCCCCATCGATGTGAAGCCGATAGCCGGTGAGGTGCACGCGCAAGAGCTCGACGCCGTGCCGGCGCAGCACCTCCTCGAGTTGGTTCGCGCCCTCTTCGTTGACGCGGCTCGAGATGCCGACGACGGCGACCTTGGGCGTGATGAACGCGAAGGAGCCACCCTCCATGATCGCGGTGCCGTGGATCGTGCGCAGGATCGGCATGCCGAGGCGGGCGAGCGTGCGCGTGACCGGCAGCTCCTCGCCGCGGCGGATAGGTGGCCCGAGCCGGGTGACGATCGCTCCGCCATCGACCGCGATGACGCTATCGCGGGTGTAGCAGGACTTCATGCGCCCCGGCGCGATCTCGTCGAGGAACACGACCTCGACGCCCTCTTCGCCGAGCGCAGCGACGAGCCCGTCATGCTGCTCCTGCATCGCAGAGAGAGGCGGCACCTCGTTGCCGCGCCAGTACCAGCCGGCCTCGGGATCGCCGAACGCGCCGATATCCGGCAGCCGCTTCGCCGGATCGACGACGTTTAGTTCGTCGCCCGGCCGGTGCATCAGGACGAGGCGCAGGCGGCCGACATCGTTGTCGCAGCCCCATTGCCGGCCCCAGACCTCCCGCTGCTCGCCCGCGTCCTCGAAGCCGGGCTCCGGCCGAGACGCGAAGGTCTTGATGAGCATGTTGTAGCGGTATTCGCCCTCGGTCATGATCGACATGGCGTGTTCCTCGTCATTCCGGGGCCGCGAAGCGGAACCCGGAACCCATGATTGGGCTCCGGAGCTTGAAGGTGGGTTCCGGGTTCTCGCCTTCGGCGAGCCCCCGAATGACATGACGTGTTACGGGATCGTCCAGCCCTCGCCGCGCGCGGTCGTCACGTATTCCGGCCAGCGGTAATCGACGGGCGCCTGGAAGTCCCTGGGCAGGAGCGGCGCGACCCATTTCGAGCCGCCGATCCCGCCGCCGGTGCGGTCGCGGAACTCGGCCTGCGCGCGCTCCAGATGGGCCGGCTCGGACAGGAGGTCGACGATCGTCGCGCCGATGACGCGGCCGGCGGTCGACCACATCGGGTCGATGCAGGCCGGTACGCCACCCATCGCGTAGCGGGTCCATTCCGGATAGCGATAGCCGGGCTCCGGCGCGGCGAGCGTCGGCCGGCCGATATAAAGCCGGACCGTCGGCGCATGCCACGTGTAGTCGACGTAGTCGTCGGCCGCGAGGTTCGTCTGCCAGGACGGCAGTTGCGCCCGGAACGACTTTTCACCGTCCTGCGGCGTGGTGAGCCGCTGGATTTCGGGCAGGAACGGGTTCTCCATCGGGGCCACGTCCAGGTTGGACTGGATCTCGCGGGCGAAGGTCCGGGCTTCCTCGCCCCATTCGGGAGGGCCGACGATCTCGAGATTGCGGTACGTGACCTCGGCCATTGCGTGGTTCGGCAGGCCGGCGCGGGTCTTGGTGATCCAGGCGCTCGCCACCGTGCAATGACTCATCGCGGCGCAATGCTCGGCATTGCGGTCGAGGACGGCAAAAACCTGCTCGCACATTGCCAGCGTCGGGGCCCGGAGCGAGTACTGGATCTGGCCGATATTCGGCGCGAGGTTGTCGGCCGCCGCGAGGCCCGCGACGGGGATGAACTCGTTCAGGCTCCAGCTTCCCGTGTGGGGGAGCATGGCTTCCTTCATGTACTTCGACGACGTGTACATGAGGCACACGGCGTCGATCGCCCCGGGTGCGCGTGCCGCCGAGTGACCGTGCTGCACGCCGGACGAGCCGCTGCCGCCCTGGCCGGAATTGATCTTGCCCCAGGTCTCGGGATCGGGGCACTCGAACGTGTAGATCCGGCTCCAATAGGGGGCCGAATGCGTGTCCCAGAAGCAGGAATTCGCGAGCGCCGCAAAGGAATGCGGGTGGAAGCTGATGGCCGCGTCGAGCTCGTCGTAATAGCCGTGCGCGGCGTGGACCGGCTTCGATCCGCACATCTTCTCGGCGGGTTCGCCGAAGAACTTCAGCGTGCCGGTAAGACCGTACGTCTCCATGGCGTGCTTGGCGGCGAGGAAGCCCGCGAACGAGCCGATCCCGAGCGCCGAATGCGGATCGGTATGGCCGGCCGCGTACTTGCTGACACCCTCGCGCGGCTGGCGATACGGCACCGGTGCCTGCGACCGGCCCGGGATGGCGTCGTACTCGGCATAGCCGCCGATCGTCGGGCCGGGTCCGTTCGACCAGCGGGCACAGAAGGCCGTCGGCATGCCGGCCGAGCCTTCCTCGACCTCGAAACCCTCGCTCCGCAGACGCTCGACGTACCACGCGCAGGACTTGTACTCGCGCCAGGACGGCTCGTGCAGGTTCCAGATCGTCATGTGGTCGCGCGAGAGCGCGGCCTCGTTCTGGGCAACCCAGTCGAGTGCGGCCTGCTTGGCGGGATAGAGCGAGGGGGACGTCACAGAGGGATGCTTCAGGCTTGGGCGCGCTTCGCCCGGACCGTGAGATCGAGGAGGAGCAGGCAGGTTGAGACGGCGATGAGAATGACGGCCACCGCCGCCATGGTCGGGTCGAGATGTTCGTTGATCCCGTCCCACATGCGGCGGGGCAGGGTGAAGATCGCGCGGCTGGCGATGAAGAGGACGATCACGAGTTCGTCCCAGCTATGGATGAAGGCGAAGATCGCGCCGGAGAGCACGCCCGGCATGACGTTCGGCACGATCACGCGCCAAAGCGTCTGTCCGACGGTCGCCCCCAGACTGCGTGCCGCCTGTTCGAGCCGGTGGTCGAAACCCGCGAGCGACGTGGAGACGGTGATCATCACGTAGGGCAGGGCGGTCACGGCATGCGCGATGACGACGCCCGTGTAGGTGTCGAGCAGTCGAAGGTCGATCCAGAACCGGTACAGGCCGAGCGCGTAGATGATCGTGGGGATCATGATCGGCAGTAGCATCAGCAGCCGCACCGCGTTCCCGAGCCGCGGATGGACCCGCCAGCACCCGATCGCGCAGAGCGTGCCGGCGACGAGGGCGATCGCGGCCGAAACAACGGCAATCGCGAAGCTCTGGCCGATGGAGGAGAGCCACGCTGCGCTCGTGAAGAGATTCTGGAAATGCTCGAGCGACAGACGCTCCTCCGGGAGAGACAGGTAGCGGTGGTCCGTCAGCGAGATCGGGATGACCACCGTCATGGGCAGCACCAGGAAGGCGACGATGCCCCAGGCCGTCCAGCGCACCGGGCGCGAGATGGTGCTCCCCGCCTCGCTCACCGGGACGTCCCGAAGAGGCGGCCGATGTCCACCGCCCGCCCGAGCAGGAGGACGAGCAGCCCGACCACGATCACGAGGGTCGAGGCAATCATGCTGCCGAGACCCCAGCGCACGAGATCGTGGATCTGCACGTTGATGTATTCGGCGGCCATCATCGTGCGGCCACCTCCGAGGATCGCCGGAGTCACGAAGAACCCGAGCGAGAAGATGAAGACCAGAAGGCCGGACCCGATGACGCCCGGCAGCGAGAGCGGCCAGAATATGCGCCGGAACACCTGTCCGCGGCTCGCGCCAAGTCCGCGGGCAGCCGCGATGCAGCGCAGGTCGATGTCGCGCATCGCCGAGTAGAGCGGCAGGATGCCGAGCGGCAGCATGTAATGCACCATGCCGATCACGATGCCGAGCTCGTTCCAGATCAGCGCGAGCGGCTGGTCGATGAGCCCCGATCCGACGAGGGCGTTGTTGACCACGCCCTCGCGGCGCAGGAGCGCGACCCAGGCGAAGGCCCGCACCAGCACCGAGATCCAGAGCGGCACGAGGACGCCGACGAGCATCACGCGACGGGCGGTCTCGGACGAGAAGGTGAGGGCGGAGGCCACCGCATAGGCGAGAACGAGCG
>CAXUKK010000257.1:0-4867 GCA_964251455.1 uncultured Enterovirga sp. | reverse complement strand
GGATGATCCCGCCGTAGAGGATGTACGTCAGGCCCGAGCCGCCGCCGCCGAACCAGGTGTTCGTCGCCGTCTGGAGCGGGATCAGGATCAGGGCGCCCAGGATGGGTCCGAACAGCGTTCCGGCGCCGCCGAGCGCCGCGACGATCACCATCTGCACCGAGACGAGGATGCCGAGCCCGCTCTCCGGATCCACGAAACCGGTCTTGACCGCGTAGAGCGAGCCCGCCGCAGACGTGAAGCCGGCGCTGATCAGGAGCGCCGCAAGCTTGCAGCGCCGGACCGGCACTCCCAGGGAGCGCGCAGCCCTCTCGCTCCCGCGCAGGGCACGCAGATAATAGCCGAGCCGGGTGCGCTGCACAGCCCAGCTCGTCACGACGACCATCACGAGCAGGGCCAGGAACAAGTAGTAGTACGGCACTCCGCTGCGGAAGGTGAGGTCCCAGACGTCACGGCCGACCGCAGGGCCTTGCAGGCCGATTGCGGCGCCGAGCCGGTCCGACGTCGAGACGAGGAGCCGTATCAGCTCGGCGACCGCGATCGTCGCCATGCTGAAGTAATGTCCCTGCAGCCGGAAGGTCGGCATGCCGACGATCACGGCAAGGACAAGGCTTACGGCGATCCCGAGCGGGAGACCGGCGATCGGCGGCCATCCCCACCACGTGTAGACGAGGAGCGAGACATAGGCGCCCGCGCCGAAGAACATGCCGTGGCCGACGGACACCTGCCCGGCATAGCCGCCGACGATGTTCCAGGCTGCAGCCGTGACCGCGGCCAGGAGGAAGGTCGTTCCGACGTCCACGTAGAACGCGCCGGAGAAGACGAACGGATATACCACGAGCCCAAGCGCGAGGATGGTCCATCCCCATGCCTCGCGCGGGAGAAGGGGGCGTCGGGCCACGGGGACGCCGGCGGGCGGGGCTGGAATCTGGATGGCGTTCACAGTTTGCCCATCAGTCCCTGCGGCCTCGTCCAGAGAAGAGCGACGAAAAGGGCGTACACGATGACGTCCTTGTAGATTGCGCCAAGGTAGAAGGCGGAGAGCGCCTGGATCAGCCCGAGCAGCAGGCCGGCCACGAGCGCGCCCGGCACGCTGCCGAAACCGCCGAAGGTCACGACCACGAAGGCCATGAGCCCGAATACCTCGCCGACGGACGGGGAGAACGGGTAGGTGATCGCCATGAGCGAGCCGGCGATGCCGGCGCTCGCGGCCGCGATGCCCCATGCGAGCGCTTGCATCCGGTCCGGCCGGATTCCCATGAGCATGGCAGCCTGCCGATCCTCGGCGACGGCGAGGAGTTGGCTGCCAATGCGGGTTCGCGTCAGCAGGAGGTGCATGGCGAGCGTCAGCAGGATCGCAGTCACGCCGGCGACGAGTTGCGGAATGCCGAGCAGGATCCCGCCGATATTGAGGTTCCCGCTCAGCGACGTCTGCGGCAGCGAGACGAAGTTCGCCGAGAACATCCAGAAGGCGAGGTAGCGGAGCAGGAGCGCGAGGCCGAAGGTCGACAGGATCTGCGCCAGCATAGGCCCGCGCATGACGGCCCGGATCACGCCGAAATAGGTGAAGACGCCGAGCGCTCCGAGCCCGAGCGCCGCGGCGAGCACGAATAAGACGGGGCCGCCGTTCAGCCAGAACACGACTACGAAGGCCGCGTACATGCCGAGCATGACGAACTCGCCATGCGCGAAGTTGATGAAGTTCATCATCCCCCAGATCAGCGTCAGGCCTGACGAGAACAGGGCGTAGACGGCCCCCAGCAGGAGCCCGCCGACGACGACTTGGAGCAGAACCAGCACGAAGCGCTCCCGGCCGTTACGGCTTCCAGGCCTTCATGGGCCATTCCACCGCAGCGGAGGCATTCGCCTCCGGCCACACGAGCTTGTACTCGCGGCCCTTCAGCTGGATCAGGTAGGTGGCGGCGAGCTCGTTCTGGCCCGCCCCGTCGAACCTCACGCCGCGATAGCCCATCATTAACTGCTCGGGCTTGAGGTTCGTCTCCCGCAGCGCTGCCTGTATCTTCTCGGGATCGGTGGAGCCTGCCCGGCTCAGCGCCTCTGCGAGTGTCAGGAAGCTCTGCATGTTGCGAGCGCTGGTGTCGTCGAGATCGCGGCCGGTCTTCGCCTTGTACATCTCGTTGATCTTGAAGGTCACGGAGCCCGGCTGGCCGATGTCCCAGGCGCTCCGGTTCATCACACCCTGTGCGACGTCCGCGACGCCCGGGATGAAGGATGGGTCGGAGAAGCCTGTGTCGTCGCCGATCACCATGGGCGGCACATAGTCGAGGTTGCGCATGCTGCGCATGAAGAGGATAGCGTCGGAGGTGTAGCTGACGAAGATCGCGACGTCGGGCTTCTTCTCCTTCAGCTGCAGAACCTGGGCGGTGACGTCGCTGGAACTCGCGCTGTACGGGATGCGGAGCGCGACGGGCAGGTTCGCCTTCTTGGCCGCAGCCTCAACCGCTTCCGCGACCGATGTCCCGTAATCGGTGTTCTCGTTGACGATGGCGATGGACCTGATCTCGCGGCCCTTCGCCTTCATGTCGGCGAAGAAGCGCATGTAGGTGTCGGCATAATCGGTCGCGATCGGGGTGGGGCGGAAGCTCCACTTGAAGCCACGCTGCGTGAGGTTCGCGGCGGCGGATTCCCCGATGATGAAGGGGATGCCGAAGCGCTCGGCGACCGCAGTCGCCGTGAAGGAGCAGGACGACTGATACGCGCCGAACAGGACATGCACCTTATCCTGGTTGATGAGGCGGAGCGCGAGCTGCTGGGCGAGCGACGGATTGCCCTGATGATCGACGAAGACGAGTTCGAGCTTGGCACCGCCAAGGCCGGGGAGACCCGCCGTTTCGGCGAGCGGGATGCCCTTCAGCTCAGGATGGGCGTTGTTGACGATCTCGGTCGCGAGTTCGGCGGCAGCCTTGGAGGCCTGTCCGGCTGCCGCCGCATTCCCGGTCAGCGGCCATAGAATGCCGATCTTCACCGTATCGGCTGCCTGCGCCGTCGGCGTCGAAAGCAGCGCCGGCGCGAGCGCGAGCGCAAGAAGAGCCCTTCGGTTCATGCTGTTCCTCCCATTGTCGCCACGGGTGACCGTGATCGTCGTGCAGACGAGCGCCTCTGATCGGAGCGGCGTGCCGGGTTGATCCGGTCTCTTGCGCCTCTCCGACCGGTTCCTTAGAACCGGAAGGCGTTCGGTTGTCTTACAAGTACGGTAGTCGAGAGACCGGATAGGTCAAGCGGGTTCGCGGGCGGGCGACGAACGTTCAGGAGGAGACAGCCAGAATGATTGTGGATCACAGGACGTATACGCTGCACCCGCTCAAGCTCGGCAAGTGGCTAGCGCTCTACGAGGAATACGCTCTGCCCGTGCAGATGAGCCATCTCGGCAACCTGATCGGGTTTTTCCAGACGGAGATCGGCACCCTGAACCAGGTCGTGCATCTCTGGGGATTCGACAGTCTCGCGGAGCGTCAGCGCCGCCGTGGCGAGATGGCGAAAGATCCCGCATGGCACGAGTTCCTGCGCCGCAACGAGGAACTCGCCGCGCTCGCGCATCAGGAGAGTAAGATCGTCGTCCCGGTCAGCTTCTCACCGTTAAAATAAGGCGCGCCGCACGCCGGTCCACCCGGGCGCTTGCTAGTGCGAGAGTGCCCTTCCCTCAATCGAAAAGAGGCCACCATGTCCGACACAGCAGCAGGCGGGACCGCCCATACGGATCTCGCGACGATCCCGAAACGGATCCTGCACACGATGATCCGCGTCCGGGATCTTGATGCGTCGATCGACTTCTACACTCGCGCGCTCGGCATGCAGCTCCTGCGGCGCACGGATTTTCCGGGAGGCCGCTTCACGCTTGCCTTCGTGGGCTACGGCCCGGAGGAGAGTGACGCCGTGCTCGAGCTCACCCACAACTGGGACCAGGCGGAGCCGTATGAACTTGGCGCCGGCTACGGCCACATCGCGCTCGCGACGCCGAAGATCTATGACACCTGCGCCGTGTTCGAAAAGGCTGGCGTGAAGATCACGCGCCCGCCGGGACCGATGAAGAATGGGACGCGCGTCATCGCCTTCATCGAGGACCCGGACGGCTACAAGATCGAGCTCGTCGAGCGGGACTGAGGACGCGCCTTACGCCTCGCGCTGGTGATCGGTCAGGCGTCGCCGCGCCTGGTCGAGATGGTAGCGCATCATCAGTCGGGCGAGCTCGACGTCGCGCTCGTGGATCGCCTCGAAGATGCGCACGTGCTCGTCATAGACACGCCGTGCGCGCTCCGCCGAGGTATGGCTCGCGGTGATGTTGAGGACAATCTGCAGCCAGCGCTCCGTGCCACCATGGAGCGCGTCGAGCAGCTGGACGATGTAGTCGTTCTCGCTTGCCGCCGCGACAGCCCGGTGGAAATGCATGTCCGCCTCGATCGCCGGCTCGCGTGCGGCCGCCTTTTGTTGCATCGCCGAGAGCGCCGTCCGCATGGCCGAGAGCTGCTGTTCCGACCGGCGCTTCGCCGCGAGGGCAGCCGCCTCGCATTCGAGCCCGGCACGCGCCTCGAAGCTCGCCAGGATCGAGGCTACGTCTCCCGGCTCCGCGAGTTGGGTCAGGGCCGATGGCGGCCGGCGCGCCACGAAGGTCCCGACACCCTGCTGTGCCGAGACGAGCCCGTCCGCCTGCAGCCGCATGAGCGCCTCGCGCACCACCGGTCGGGATACCTCGAAGAGCCGGCACAGCTCCTTCTCGGATGGCAGCCGCTCACCCTGCCTGAGCGCGCCCGAGACGATCTGTTCCAGCACCTGCCCGTAGAGATGGTCGCCGAGCCGCAGGCGCTTCTGCGGCTTTAGCTGGTGCTTTGGTAGTGAGTAAGGTCGCTCACGC
>CAXUKK010000256.1:0-4872 GCA_964251455.1 uncultured Enterovirga sp. | reverse complement strand
CATGTACAGCATGCCTTCGACGCCGTTGACCTCCTGCTCGATCGGGGTCGCGACGGTCGCCGCCACGGTCTCGGCATTGGCGCCCGGATACGAAGCCCGCACCGTGATCGTGGGCGGCGCGATTTCCGGATATTGCGCGACCGGCAGCCGTGCGTAGGACACGTAGCCGACCAGGACCATAACGATGGACAGGACCGACGCGAAGATCGGCCGGTCCACGAAGAAATGCGCGAATTTCATTTGCTGATGCTCGGAGCGGTTCGCGCGCTACTGCTGGCGCACAGGCGGCAGATCCTGCCGCTGCGGGGTGACCTTGGCGCCTGGGCGGACGCGCTGCAGACCGGCGACGACGATCGTCTCGTCCCCCGTCAGCCCGCTCCGGATGAGCCGGTAGCCGTCGATCTTCGGCCCGGGCCGTACCACCTTCGAGCTCACGGTGCCGTCATCCGCCACCGCCCACACGATGCGGCGATCCTGGTCGGTGCCGATCGCCTCGTCGGGGACAAGCACGCCGCGATGCGGGGGCGAGCCCGCGACCTGGATCGTGCCGAACAGGCCAGGCACGAGGAACAGGTCCTTGTTCTGGACGATGGCGCGCAGGCGGATCGTCCCGCTCGCCTGATCGACACGGTTGTCGATGAAGTCGATTCTCGCCGGGCGGCTCGGCTGCGCCTCGTCCGTCAGGCCGACGCGGGCACTGTCCTCGATCGTGCGGCCCGCAGCCCGCTCACCCGTCAACGCGCGCGAATAGGCCAGGAACGAGCGCTCATCGACGTCGAAATAGAAGTAGATCGGGTCGAGCGAGACGATGGTCGTGAGCAGGGTCTCGTTCGCGTTGACGAGGTTGCCCTCCGTCACCAGCTTGCGGCCGATCTTGCCTGCGATCGGGGCGCGGATGTCGGTGAAGTCATAATTCAGCTGCGCGTTGCGGAGCGCCGCCTCGGCATTGTCCATGTCGGCTCGGGCCGTGATGAACGACTGGCGACGCTGGTCGACGAGCTGCTCGGCGATGTTTCCGGTCCGCTGCAGCGACTGCGCCCGCTCGAGATCCGCCTGGCCGAAGTTCAGTCGTGCCTGCGCCGAGACGACGCTCGCCTGCGCCTGGTCGAGCGCCGCCTTGTAAGGGCGGCGATCGATCACGACGAGCGGATCGCCCTTCTTGACGATCGCGCCATCCTGGAAGGCAACCTTGTCGAGATAGCCAGAGACCCGCGCCCGGATCTCGACGGAGTCGGTCGCCTCGAACCGACCCGTGAAGTCGTCGTACTCGACGACGTCCTTCACGACGGGCTTCGCCACGGTCACGGCAGGCGGCGGGCCGCCCGGCGCCTGGGCCAGGGCAGCGGGCCCCGCCGCGAGCCAACCGGCCGCGATCGTGGCTGCAAGAAGTCGTCTCATCCAAGCTCCCCGCGGTTCTCAGGCTATCGAGCCCGGACCGCTATTGTGCGCGAATCTCTGAAGTCAGCAGTCGCCGGCCGCGACCGGAAGGCCTGAGGCGGCCCATCCCTTGAAGCCGCCGGGATAATGCTCCGACCAGTCCAGCCCTGCCGCTCGGCTGATCTCGATCGCGGTCCTCGACCGGACGCCGGCTGCACACGAGAACACCACCCGGCCCTCGGTCGGCAGGGCCGCCGCATCGAACTGCGACAACGGCATCGAGACAGAACCCGGAACGTGACCCGCCGCGAATTCGTGCGGCTCGCGCACGTCGACGAGCTTCAGCGAGCCGTCCTGCAGCCCGACCTCGACTTCGTCCAGCCCGACGTCGCGGATGTATCCACTCACGAGCGAGAAACCTCTTGGGCACGGGAACGTTCGTTCCCTCGGTAAAGCGCAGCATAGCTCATGCGCCATGCAACGTCAGGCAACAATCTGGCGGTGTCCTGATGTGCGCTATCACACATCGCAGGGTTCCGTCCGGCGAGGAGCTTGCATCGCTCACTCCAGAGGAGAACGAAGAAGTCCATGGACACCGTCCCACCTGCAAGCTGGCAGCCGATCGACACGGTCCCGAAGGATCAGGAGGTTCTCGTCTACACCCGCCCTTGGGGTCCGATCATCGCCGTCCTCAGCGAGGAGTTCGGCCAGTGGTTGTCCCGCATGCAGGTTCCGGTCTCGATCAAGGAAGACGAGGAGTTGCCGACCCATTGGCAGCAGCTTCCGGCAGCGCCGGACGGCGTCGAGCCGGCCGCGGACCGCTCCTAGCGGGCCGGCGCCGCAGCCGGCGGGGCCACGGCAGGGACGGGAAGCGAGGCGTTCATCAGGTCGAGCGCTTCCTTAAACGTGTCGGCCCGCAGGGCGAGCGGGCCGTCGAAGGGCCGCTCCTTGACCGCGATCAGCCCGAGCGCCACGACCGCCGCCGTCGAGAAGACCGCGAGGGCCGCGCCTCGGGCCCGCGGCTTATCCAGGTGGACCAACGCGATCGCCAGCTGGGTCAGGCAAGCCAGAAGCAGGACCGTCCACCATTTTGGGTGATCCGAGTTCTGCGCGCTTAGCAACAACCGTTCGCTGCGGGCCGAGCGGACCCGCAAGGTCTGGCCGAGAAGCGCGGCGTGGACGGCCTGGCCCGCTTCGGAGGCCATCTTCGGATCGGACAATTCCCGCAGGAGTTCGCGAAGGGCCTCGGCAGCCTTCGGCGAGGATCGTCCATCGGCGAGCAGCGGCCATTCCTCCTTCACGACGAGGTCGAGATAGCGGCGGAGAACTGCGCGGATTTCGCTCATGTCGGATACGGCCGCGATGCTGAGATCGTGGATCGCGACAAGCCCGTCGCGCTCGCCGAGCAGCGCGCGGGACGCTTGGCGGCCTCGTTCCCACGCGTCGTTCGCGACAAAGCCGGTGAGAAGGGCGAACAGGATGGCAACCGAGCCGAAGAACGGGGCCACGACACCGGAGAAGCCGCTCACCCATCCGGCGGTGTAGCGGCCCTGCGCGAACCACGAAATCGCCAGCCCCGGAACCGCGAAGAAGACGGCCAGCCCGCCGATGATGAGCAAGACCGGCTGGTCGAGCCAGGTTTCGATGAGCATGGCCGCCGGCCCTCCTCGCGTGAGTGAAGCCAGGGCGGTCTTAAGGTGAACTTACTTCCTGCGGCGAGGGATGCGCGGGCCGCCTATTTCGGCGAGCGGCCGTAGCGCCGGTCGAAGTCGCGCGAGCCGAGCCAACCGATGAACAGGCTGATAGCCCCGAAAGCGAGCGCCACTGCCGGAACGCCCCAGACAAACCAAGCCTCGTTTGTCATCGCCGCTAATCCTCGCTCTTCAGCAGGCTGAAGGCCGCGTGCGCACTCACATGTAGGAGGGTCTCGGCGGGCAGCCAACCCCAGCGTACAGTCGCGAGCGAGGCGACGCCCGGCACGATGAACGCCGCGCCGATGATTGCCAGGGAAAGCGTATTCAAGAAGGAGACGATTAGCTTGACGCGCTCGTTCTGCCGCTTTGCTCTCAGCCGCCGTTCGGGCGCAATCGGATCGGGCTCCGTCATGCTCAGCCGAAGGTGTTCGTCTTCGGAAAGCCCTTCGGCGGCAGGCGGCCGGCCTCGGCTCGGTTGCCGATCCACTCGCGCATTTCCGCGGGGCCGACCGTCCAGGTGCGGCCGGACGTGTCCTTCCAGGTCAAGCCGCTCTCGAGCGTGAAGACCTTCGCGTCCGACACCCCGCCCTCCTTGTAGCGCTGCAGCCGCACGCCCTTGCCGCGGCTCATCTCCGGCAGCTGCGAGACGGGGAACACCAGGAGCTTCCGGTTCGCGCCTATGATGGCCACGTGGTCGCCCGTGACCTCGGCGGCGACAAGCGCGCGGTCCTGGGCCTCGACGCCGAGCGCGTTGCGGCCCTTGCGGGTGTTAGCGACCATGTCGTCCGCCGACGCGATGAAGCCGCGCCCGTCGGTCGCGACGAGCAGCAGCTTCGACCCTGGCTTGAACGGGAAGGCCGCGACGACATCCGTGCCTTCGTCGAGATCCGCCATGAGGCGGATCGGATCGCCGAAGCCGCGCCCGCCCGGCAGCTTGGAGGCGTCGAGCGTGTAGAACTTGCCGTTCGTCGCCATGACCAGGATCTTCGAGGTCGTCTCGGCGAAGAACGAGGTCTTCATCCGGTCGTCGCCCTTGAACTCGACCTTGGACAGGTCGGCGACGTGGCCCTTCATGGCCCGGATCCAACCCTTCTCGGAGACCAGGACCGTGATCGGCTCGCGCTCGACCATTGCCTCGGCGAAGTCGATGTCGCCGAGGTCGGGAGCATCCGCGAAGGTCGTGCGGCGGCGCCCGAGCGGGGTCTCGGGTCCGTAAGCCTTCCGGACGGCCCGGATCTCCCAGGCGACTGTCTTCCACTGCTTGGCGTCCGAGCCCAGAAGCTCCTCGATCTCGCCCTTTTCGCCCGTGAGCTGGTCGAGTTCGGTCCTGAGGCCTTCTTCCTCGAGCTTGCGAAGCGCGCGCAGACGCGTGTCGAGGATCGCATTCGCCTGGACCTCGCTCAGGCTGAAGAAGCGCATGAGCTCGGTCTTGGGCTCGTCGTCCTCGCGGATGATCTTGATGACCTTGTCCAGGTCCAGGAAGATGACGAGCAACCCGCGCAGGATCTCGAGGCGGCGGTCGATCGCGGCCAGCCTGTGCTTCGAGCGCCGGATGAGCACGTCTCGGCGGTGGTCGATCCATTCGCGCAGGCATTCGACGAGGCCGAGCACCTTCGGCACCTTGCCGCCGGCCAGCACGTTCACGTTGAGCGGAATGCGGACCTCGAGCTCCGTCAGCCGGAACAGGGATTCCATCAGCACGGTCGGGTCGACGGTGCGGGTGCGCGGCTCCAGCACGACACGGACATCCTCGGCCGATTCGTCCCGCACATCGGCGAGGAGCGGCAGCTTCTTCTCGTTG
>CAXUKK010000255.1:0-4908 GCA_964251455.1 uncultured Enterovirga sp. | reverse complement strand
GCGCGCATTCGAAGGCGGCGAGGCCGAAGGTTGGCACGCCTACGCGCTCGGCCCCGCGTCGCAGGCGCCCGTTCTGTGGACCGAGGCGGCGCTTGCGGAATACCTGGCGCGCGGCTTCCACCCGCAGCACGGAGTTGCACGGGGCCCGATGGCGCCGGTCGTCGAGAATCTCTCGTTCGCATCGCCGGACGACGTCGCCGCCATGGCGCGCTATCTGGCCTCGCTTGGTTCAGCTTCCGGATCACCTCAAACGGCCGCGCGGACCGAGCCCGCTGGGCCGGGACGGGATCCGCAATCGGCGGGCTCTCAGGCCGCGACGCCTGCCCTGACCCCCGACGTGGGTGCCCGGATCTACGAAACCGCGTGCGCCTCCTGTCACGAGAGCGGGCGCCCGGTCCCGTTCGGCGGCATCCACCTGTCGCTGTCCACCGGGGTTGCGGGCGAAAGCCCCGAGAACCTCGTGAACGTCATCCTGGAAGGACTGCCGGCCGCCGAGGGCGTGGCACGGCCGATCATGCCAGGCTTCGCACCCGTCTTGACGGACGGGCAGATCGCCGAGTTGGTCGCCTACCTACGCAGCCGCTTCGCCGAGAAGACGCCCTGGACGGGCGTGGATTCCGTCATCCGCGACGCCCGTGCAGCCCGAAAGCTCGCGATGCGGCCAGCCGCTTCCGTCAAGCCCTGAGGCACCCATGCTGTCGCTCACGCTCAACGGTAAGGCGCGCGAGGTCCGGTCCGATCCGGACACGCCACTACTCTACGTCCTGCGCGAGGAATTCGGCCTCAACGCCGCGAAATACGGCTGTGGCCTCGGACAATGCGGGGCCTGCACGGTGGAAATCGACGGCGAAGCGGTCTTCTCCTGCATCACGCCCGTCATGCTCGTCGAAGGCCGGCGGGTAACCACTCTCGAGGGGCTGGGGACCATCGAGGCGCCGGGCATTCTCCAGCAGGCCTTCATCGACGAACAGGCCGCGCAATGCGGGTTCTGCATCCCCGGCATGATGATGCGCGCCCATGCTCTCCTGCGCAGGAACCCCGCCGCCGACGACGCCGCAATCCGCACAGAGCTCGAGCCGCATCTCTGCCGCTGTGGGACGCACATGCGCATTCTCCGGGCGATCCGCCGAGCAGCGGACATGCTGCGGACGAAGACGGCTTCCTCAGTGGAGACGGCTCTGTGAGCCCTAAGCTAACGAGACGCGCTGCCCTGGCTGGGGGCGGGGCACTGGTTCTCGCGTTTTCGCTCCGGCCTGCGCGGGCGCAGACCGAAACAGGCAAGGGCGGCGTGCCGCCGAAGCGCGGATTGCCGGGGAGCCTCGACGACACGCCCCGGCTGGATGCCTGGATCAGGGTCCATGCGAGCGGAGCCGTCACGGTGTTCACCGGCAAGGCCGAGCTCGGCCAGGGTCTGAAGACAGCGCTTCTTCAGGTCGCGGCCGAGGAGCTCAAGGTTCCGGTCAGCCGCATTTCGCTTGTGACTGCCGATACCGGGCGCACGCCGGATGAGGGCTACACCGCGGCAAGCCACTCGATGCAGGATTCGGGCACCGCGATCCGCAACGCTGCTGCGCAGGTACGCGCCATACTCGTACAGGAAGCAGCCACGCGGCTCGGGATCCCGGCGTCGGCACTCCGCGCCGAGGGCGGAACGGTCCTGGCCGCCGACGGCCAGCGGATCGGCTACGGCGACCTTGTCAATGACGCGCTGCTCTCAGCCGACGCACAGCCGACGTCCCATCTGACACCGGCGGCCGACTTCACGATCATGGGCCGGCCCATGCATCGGGTCGACATCCCGGCGAAGGTGACCGGCGGGGCCGCCTACGTCCAGGACATGCGCCCGTCTGGTATGCTCCACGCCCGCGTCGTCCGCCCGCCGAGCTACGGGGCGGAGCTGAAACGGGTGGATACCGCCGGGGCGGAGCGCTTGCCGGGCGTCGTGCGCATCATCCGCGATGGGAATTTCCTGGCAGTCGCCGCCGAGCGGGAATGGGCCGCCATCCAGGCTATGCGGCATCTGGCGACGACCGCCGAGTGGCTGGAAACCGCTAGCCTTCCCGAGCAGGCGATGCTCTCGGCCGCGCTTCTGTCCCTCCCGTCGCACGATACGACAATCCTCGACCGGGGGTACCCGGGTGTCGCCGGGCAGGCAGCCGAGGGCATGTTCACCCGACCCTACCTCGCACACGGGTCGATCGGACCATCCTGCGCCGTCGCCGAGATGCGCGACGGCAGCATGACGGTGTGGACGCATACGCAAGGCGTGTATCCGCTGCGTCATGCGCTGGCCGGGCTGCTCCATCTCCCGGACGACAAGGTGCGCTGCATCCATGTCGAGGGATCCGGCTGCTACGGCCAGAACGGCGCCGACGACGTAGCGGCCGATGCGACGCTCGTCGCCCGTGCCCTCCCCGGCCGCCCGGTCCGGGTGCAGTGGATGCGGGAGCAGGAGCATGCCTGGGAGCCGTTCGGGCCCGGCATGGTGACGAAGGTGCGAGGCGTGGTCGGACCAGATGGGCGCGTGGTGGATTGGAACCAGGAGGTCTGGAGCCAATCGCACATGATGCGCCCCGGTCCGCCGGGTGCCCTTCTGGCCGCGCGTGAGATCACGGAGCCGTTTCCGCCGGCGCCGCCCATCGCGCTGGCTCAGCCTGAGGGTGGCGGCGACCGCAACGCGATCCCGCTCTACGCCTTCGCGAATGCACGCGCAGTCAGCCATTTCCTGCCGGCCATGCCGCTGCGCGGCTCATCAATGCGCTCGCTTGGAGGCTACCTCAACGTCCTGGCAATCGAGAGCACGATGGACGACCTGGCCCGGCTCTCCGGCCAGGACGCGGCGACGTTCCGGCTCCGGCACCTGGACGACGAGCGCGCCCGCGACGTCATCCAGGCCGCGGCCGGCCGGTTCGGCTGGCACGAGCGTCGCCGTCTTTCGGACGGAGGCGGCTACGGTTTCGCCTTCGCGCGATACAAGAATCTCGAGGCCTATTGCGCAATCGCTATGGAGATCTCGATAGAGCGCGAGACCGGCCGCGTGGCGATCCGGAGAGTCGTCGCGGCCGTCGACACCGGCGAGGTCATAAACCCCGACGGGATCCGCAATCAGGTCGAAGGGGGCATCCTCCAGGCCGCGAGTTGGACGCTGTTCGAGCAGGTCACGTTCGACCGCACCCGCGTGACCTCAGTCGATTGGTCGGCCTACCCGATCATGCGCTTCGGCTCGGTACCGGAAAGGGTGGAGGTCGAGGTCGTCGAGCGTCCTGGCGCACCGTTCCTGGGCGTCGCGGAAGCCGCCCAGGGCCCCGCCGGCGCGGCCCTCGCCAATGCCATCCGCGACGCGACGGGTCTTCGGATGCACGACCTGCCGTTCACCGCCGACCGGATCAAGGCGGCGATGGGCGTCTGACGCGATGCGGATGGCGAGGCGGAAGAAGCCTGACCGATCCGGCGCCTGCCGGATCAGCCCCCTTCTCCTGCTGATCAGCCAGATCTATCCTCGTCGAGCAACGGCAAGGCGAGCGTGAAGATCGTCCCGCCCCCGTCCCGCTGAGCGACCTCCAGCATCCCTCCATGCCCCTGCATGATCGAGCGGCAGATCGCGAGACCCATGCCGAGGCCGCTCGCCTTCGTCGTGAAGAAGGGTTCGAACACCTGGCTGAGCGCCGCGTCGGAGAGGCCAGTGCCGGTGTCCTCCACGCCGACACGGACCATCCCATCGCGGACGCTGGAGCGGATGATCAGACGCCGCCCGGCGGCATCGCTTTCGGCCATGGCCTCGAGCGCGTTCGTCACTAGGTTGAACACCACCTGCTGCAACTGGACAGGGTCAGCGTTGACCAAAGAGGCGCCGATGCAGAGTTCCGTCTGAACCACCACGGCACCGGCCTCGATCTCGGCCGCAGCGAGGACCAACACCTCGCGCACGATGTCGTCGACGGCAACGCTCACTAGCTTGGCGGGTATCTCCTTCGCAAGCGATCGCACGGCACGCACGATGTCGGCCGCACGGTTTGCATTCAGGCGGATCTGGTCGAGGCTGGACAGAGCCTGGTCGAGATCCGGTTTCGCCCGTTGCAGCCAGCGGATCCCCGCCGCGGCGCTCGTGACGATCCCCGTCAAGGGCTGGTTGATCTCGTGTCCGATCGAGGCGGCCATGTTGCCCATCACCGTGAGATGAGACGTGCGCGCCAGTTCGGCTCGGGCGCCGGACAGGGCAGTTTCAGTCCTGCGCCGTCGTGCATTCTCCTCGATGAGCTCGGCGTAGAGCCGCGCGGCATCGAGCGAGATGGCGGCTTGAGGGGCCAGAAGCTCGAGCATGGTGATCCGGCCAGGGGTGAAAACCCCGGAGGTAAGATCGTTCGCGAGGTAGAGGATTCCGACCAGCCGGCCCTGCTTGAGCAACGGCAGGCACACGATCGACCCGCCCGTGCCCGGTGCCGAGCCAGCGCCGCAGGCCGCCTGGCCTGCATCTGCGGAACCCTCGACGACCACGGACCGCCTCGTCCGCGCGACCCTGTTCAGAATCGCCAACGGTACTGCGTCGTCGGTTAGTTCGGGTGATTCCTTGCTGACGATGATCTCTCGCTCCACCACGCGTCCGACGGCCTCGATCACGGGCTGCTCTCCGTGCATCAGGAGCAGCACGCCGTATTGCGCGCCGGCATGGACGATCATGCTCGCCATCAACTTCTCGATCAGACGATCAAGAACGATCTCCTCCGAGAAGGTGCGGGCGGCCTCCATCCAGACCGCCACGTCCAATGCCTCCTGACCGCTGCGGATGCCCGAACGGTCGTGAACCTGCTCGGAGGCTAGGAAGGGGTATTCGGCCTCAAGCTGGCGAATTTTTCCGGCGGCACCCCAGCGACCGTAAGCGTCTCGGGCGGATCGCAGGAGGTGGCGCGC
>CAXUKK010000254.1:0-4920 GCA_964251455.1 uncultured Enterovirga sp. | reverse complement strand
ATCACGAACAGGATGAGGGCTGAGAACTTCATCCGTTCGGCGAAGGCACCCACGATGAGCGCTGGCGTGATCATCGCGAACGTCATCTGGAAGCAGATGTAGACGTATTCGGGAATGACGACGCCGTTCGAGAACGTCGCGACCGTGCTCTCGGGCGTCACGCCCATCAGGAAGGCCTTGGACAGCCCGCCGACATAGGCGTTGAGCCCACCGCCGTTCGTGAACGCCAGCGAGTAGCCGTAGACGAGCCAGATCACGCCCGCGAGGCACACGATGGTGAAGACCTGGGTCAGGATCGAGAGCATGTTCTTGGTGCGCACGAGCCCGCCGTAGAACAGCGCGAGACCGGGTACCGACATCATCAGGACCAGGAGGGACGAGACCAGCATCCAGGCCGTGTCGCCCTTGTTGGCCACGGGCGCCGCGACGGCTGCCGCAGCCTGGGGGGCCGGCGTCTGCGCCAGCGATGGATCGGCAAAGAGACAGAGGGCGGCTGCGCCGGCACCCAGAAGGGCCGCGAGCCTGAGGCGGGACGTCATCAAGTGTTCTCCGGGAAGAGCGTCGGGACGGGAGGTCGGGTCAGAGCGCATCATTGTCGGTTTCGCCGGTGCGGATGCGGACCGCATGCTCGATCGGCATGACGAAGATCTTGCCGTCGCCGATCTGGCCGGTGCGGGCCGCGCCGGCGATCGCGTCGATCGCCTGCTGGACGAACTCGGACGAGACCGCGACCTCGATCTTCAGCTTCGGCAGGAAGCTGACGGCGTATTCGGCACCGCGGTAGATCTCGGTATGTCCCTTCTGACGCCCGTAGCCCTTCACCTCGGTCACGGTCAGACCGTGCACCCCGATAGCCGTGAGGGCGTCGCGAACCTCTTCAAGCTTGAAGGGCTTGATGATCGCCACAACGATTTTCATGGGAGTTCGCCCCGCTTGTTCGGCTTGCCGCCGAAACGTGAAACCCTCGCCGGACACGCGCGACCGGAAAGATAGGGGGCGTCAAACAAGGGCCGTGCCAATTGCGTCTTACTCGTGATCATCTTGGGGTCGGCGGCGCGGGTTCGGGCACTTGCCTATTTTGAATGCAGCCTAGGTGCTCTGCTTGCGCTTTCGAATAAGGCCTTCCTGGGCCACGGAGGCGACGAGGCGCCCCGACCGGTCGAACACGAGCCCGCGCGAAAAACCCCGGGCACCGGACGCGCTCGGGCTGTCCTGGGCATAGAGAAGCCACTCGTCCGCCCGGAAGGGCCGGTGAAACCAGAGCGCATGATCGAGGCTCGCCGCCTGGATGTTGTCCTGGAGGACGCTCTGCCCGTGCGGAACGAGCGAGGTGTCGAGGAGCGTGAAATCCGACGCATAGGCCAGGACGCAGCGATGGATGGCCGGATCGTCGGGCAGCGGACCCGTGGTCCTGATCCACATCCGGAACTGGCCCTCACGCGGATCGGCCTGCGCCAGGCGGTCGTGGTGGACGGGGCGGAGTTCGATGGGCCGCTCCCGCGCGAAATAAGCCCGGATTTCGGGCGACATGGACGGAACTTCGCCGGCCCGGATCTCCGCCTCGCCCGGCAGCGCCTCCGGCGGCGGCACGTCGGGCATGCGGGCCCCGTGATCGAAGCCCTCCTCTTCCACCTGGAAGGAGGCCGTGAGGGCGAAGATCGGCTTGCCGTGCTGGACGGCGACGACGCGGCGGGTGGCGAAGCTGCGGCCGTCGCGGATGCGCTCGACCTCGTAGATGATCGGGATCTTGGGGTCGCCGCCGAGCAGGAAATAGGCGTGCAGCGAGTGCGGCTGCCGGCCTTCCACCGTTCGGCAGGCCGAGACGAGCGCCTGCCCGATCACCTGGCCGCCGAAGACGCGCTGCCAGCGATCCTGCGGCGAGCTCCCGCGAAAGAGGTTCTCCTCCAGCGTCTCCAGTTCCAGGATCTCGAGGAGTTCAGCGACGGCGCGCGACATCGTCCATCCGGTCGGCCGGTGAGGCCTGCGCCCGAGTGGCGCGGGCCGGACAAGGGGTCAAGCTTGACGCGGGCGAACGGCGTTGCGAGGACGAAGCCATGCCGCCCCGCGACACGCTTCCGCCGGCCTGGCGCATCCTCATCGCGGGGGGCGGCCCGCTCGGCCTGACGCTGGCCCTCGCCTTGACGCAGAGCCTCGGCGATGCGGTCGCCGTCACCGTGCTCGACCCGGGCTTCGGCATGGCCCGGAGCGACCCGCGGGCCTATGCGCTGTCGCCGGGCGTGGCGGCCATGTTCGCCACCCTCGGCATCTGGGAAGACCTCGCGCCCGGCGCGGAACCGATCCGCGGCATGACCCTGACGGACAGCCGTATCGGGGACGCGGTCCGGCCGGTCTACCTGCAATTCGGAGAACGGCAGGAGCCGCTCGGACATATGGTCGAGGCCGATCGTCTCGACGCTGTCCTGCGGGCAGCCTGCGAGCATGCCAGCCTCGAGCTGCTGCCCGATCGCGCCATGGGCTTCGATGTCGATCCGCATGGGATTGCGGTGGCGACCGCCGGCGCAGGTGCCGTCCGGGCCGCGCTGCTGGTCGCTTGCGATGGCGGTCGATCGCGGATGCGCGACCTCGCCGGGATCGGCTGGGTCGGCCGCAGCTACCGGCAGACGGGTATCGTCGCGACGATTGCGCACGAGGAGCCGCATGGCGGCGTCGCGATCCAACACTTTCTTCCCGCAGGGCCGTTCGCGATCCTGCCGCTCGCAGGCACGGCCGAGCATCCGAACCGCTCGTCGGTCGTGTGGACGGAGGAGGCGCGCCAAGCCTCGGCCCTGACGCGCCTCGGGCGGGCGGAAGTCCTGCGGGAGATCGAGGCACGGGCCGGGCCGGAACTCGGCCGGCTCGACCTGCTGACGGACATCTTCACCTTCCCGCTGGCGGTCGGACTCGCCCGCAGCACGGTCGCGCCGCGTCTCGCCCTCGTCGGCGATGCCGCCCACCAGGTGCATCCCCTGGCCGGACAGGGTCTCAATCTCGGCCTCGGCGACGTGGCCGCCCTCGCCGAGCGGATCGTCGACGCCGTCCGGCTCGGCCTCGATCCAGGGGGAAACCAGGTGCTCCAGGCGTACCAGCGCGACCGGCGGCTCGACGCCGTGATGCTGGCCGGCGCAACGGATGCCCTGAACAGGCTGTTCTCGAACGACCGCCTTCCCGCCCGCGTGCTCCGCGATATCGGCCTGGGGCTGGTGGATCGCGCTCCGCGCCTGAAAAGCGCCTTCGCCGGCCAGGCCGCCGGCAATGCGGCCCGTGCGCCGCGGCTCATGCGCGGCGGGCCGCTCTAGCGGCCGGGCAGGAAAGAGCGGCCTGCGCCGCTCCAGGCAACCTGGAGATGGTCCGCGATCGTCGCCCCGATATCGGCGAGCGTGGGCCTGACCCCGACGGAGCCTGCCCCGATGGCCGGCCCGAATGCCAGGATCGGGACCTGCTCGCGGGTATGGTCCGTGCCGAGGGATGTCGGGTCGTTGCCGTGGTCCGCCGTGATGATGCAGAGATCGTCGGGTCCGAGCGCCGCCTGGATGTCCGGGATCCGGGCATCGAACCGCTCCAGCGCCGCAGCGTAGCCGGGGACGTCGCGGCGGTGACCGAACTCGCTGTCGAAATCGACGAGGTTGGCGAAGACGAGCCCGCCGGCCTCGAGCCGCGAAAATGCGTCCAACGCGGCGGAAAGGCAGGCATCGTTGTCCTTGCCCTTCACCTCCCGGCCCGTCCCGCGATGCGCAAAGATGTCGCCGATCTTCCCGATCGTGACGACGTCCCGGCCGGCTTGCGTCAGGGCGTCGAGGATCGTGTCGGCCGGGGGCGGCGTAGCGTAATCGCGCCGGTTCGACGTCCGCGTTAAGCCGGTGCGCTCGTCACCGGAGAAGGGACGCGCGATCACCCGGCCGATCCGCAGGGGATCGCACAGCCGCCGCGCGACGACACATGTCTGGTAGAGGCGCTCGAGCCCGAACGCCTCCTCGTGCGCCGCGATCTGGAAGACGCTGTCGGCGGACGTGTAGCAGATCGGCTTGCCCGTCCGGAGATGCCCAGCCCCGAGTTCCTCGATGATCGCGACGCCGGAGGCATGCCGGTCGCCCAGAATGCCGGGGAGGCCCGCTTCGCGAACGAGCGCCTCGACGAGCCGGGGCGGGAAGGCCGGATGCGTCTCCGGAAAGTAGCCCCAGTCGAAGGCGACCGGCAGGCCCGCGATCTCCCAGTGGCCGGACGGCGTGTCCTTTCCACGCGAGGTCTCACGGCCAACGCCCCACAGCCCGGCAGGCTCACCCTGCGACTCCAGCCCCAGCGGCAGGCGACCGGTCGATGCCTGGGAGGCAGCCCCGAGTCCGAGAGCGGCCATGTTCGGCAGACGGAGCGGGCCACTGCGAAGGCCGGCACGGTCGCCACCGCCGCTTGCGCAGCTCTCCGCAATGTGACCGAGGGTGTCCGACCCGACGTCGCCATAGGCGGCCGCGTCTGGGGCACCGCCGATTCCGACGGAATCGAGAACGATGAGGAGGACGCGGCCGCTCACTCCCGCACGATTCCGGGTGCCCCGACCGCGTCGAGCCCGAAGGCCGCGGCCATCAGGGCCCGCGTGTAATCATGCGCCGGCCGCGCGAAGATCTGCTCGGCCGGGCCTTCCTCGACGACGCGGCCGTCCTGCATGACAAGCACGTGGTTCGCCAGGGCTCGGACGACCTTGAGGTCGTGGCTGATGAACAGATAGGCGAGCTTCCGGCTCTGCTGCAGGCCGCGCAGCAGCTCCACGATCTGGGCCTGCACGGACATGTCGAGCGCCGAGGTCGGCTCGTCGAGCACGATGAATTTCGGCCCGAGCGCCATGGCGCGGGCAATCGCGATGCGCTGCCTCTGCCCGCCCGAGAATTCATGCGCGTAGCGATCCATGGTAGCGGGGTCGAGCCCGAC
>CAXUKK010000253.1:0-4932 GCA_964251455.1 uncultured Enterovirga sp. | reverse complement strand
CGTTTCCTCAAACCGGAAGCGGTTCATCCGCTTTCTGTAGGGACCCTGCCAGCGGCCTCGCGGCTTGGCAATCTGAGTTCGTGCGCACTCACCGTCTCCCGCAGGAACTCTCCCGAAAGGTATGGCGTTCGGGGAGGTTGGGCCCTGAGAAGAGTTCATAGCGCGTGACAGATGAAAGCGAGTTGGCTCCGGCAGCCATCACCGGCGATGAGCGCTATCGGCTGCTGGTCGAAGCGGTCACGGATTACGCGATCTACATGCTGGATCCGCGGGGGATCGTGGCCAGCTGGAACCGCGGCGCCCAGCGCTTCAAGGGCTATCGCGAAGACGAGATCATCGGGCAGCACTTCTCGCGCTTCTACACGGACGAGGACCGCGCCACGGGCCTGCCAGACCGGGCCCTCCGCACCGCGGAGCGTGAAGGACGGTTCGAGCAGGAGGGATGGCGCGTCCGCAAGGACGGCACGCTGATGTGGGCTCACGTCGTCATCGACCCGATCGTGAACGATGCCGGACGGCTCGTGGGCTATGCGAAGACCACCCGTGACCTGAGCGAGCGGCGGACCGCCCAGGAAGCGCTGCGCCGAAGCGAGGAGCGCTTCAAGCTGCTCGTCCAAGGCGTGCATGATTATGCCATCTACATGCTTGACCCACAGGGTCACGTGGCGAACTGGAACACGGGGGCACAGCGCTTCAAGGGCTACGCGGAGGCCGAGATAGTCGGCGAGCATTTCTCGCGCTTCTACACGGACGAGGACCGCGCGTCGGACTTGCCCCGGCGAGCGCTCGAGATCGCAAGGAACGAGGGCCGGTTCGAGCAGGAAGGCTGGCGCGTGCGGAAGGACGGCACCCGCTTCTGGGCCAATGTCGTCATTGACCCCATCCGCAGCGACCAGGGTGAGATCCTTGGATATGCCAAGGTTACGCGCGATGTGACCGAGCGCCGCGAAGCTCAGCAGGCGCTCGACGAGGCCCGGTCCAGGTTCGTGCAGGCGCAGAAGATGGAGGCCGTGGGGCAGCTCACGGGCGGCATTGCGCACGACTTCAACAACCTGCTCGCGGTTGTGCTCGGAAACCTCGATCTCGCCCGCAAGCGCCTGCCGCCCGACCCGAAGCTGAAACAGCTCGTCGAAAATTCCATCCAGGCAGCCGAGCGTGGTGCCACGCTGACGAAGCGCATGCTCGCCTTCGCACGGCGGCAGGACCTGGAGACTGCGCCGATCGTCATATCCGAGCTCGTCCGCGACATGGCCGACCTGCTGCAGCGCTCGATCGGGCCGAGCATCCACATCACCACGCAGTTCCCGCTGCGCGTCGCGCCCGCGCTCGCGGACGCGAACCAGCTCGAGCTTGCATTGCTGAACCTCGTCGTGAACGCCCGGGACGCCATGCCAGATGGCGGAACGATCACCATCTCGGCGCGGCAGGCGACGCTCGGCGCCGACCCCGGGCTGAAACCGGGCAGCTACGTCTGCATCTCGGTGACCGATGCGGGCATGGGCATGGACGAGCAAACGCTGGCGCGCGCCGTCGAGCCGTTCTTCACGACAAAGGGGGTGGGGAAGGGCACTGGCCTCGGCCTGTCGATGATCCATGGCTTCGCCGACCAGTCAGGCGGGCGCCTCAACCTCATCAGCAAGGTTGGCGCAGGAACAACGGCCGAGATCTGGCTTCCGGTCGCGCAAACGAAGCCGCCGGCACTCGTAGAGCAGGACGAGGTGGAGCTCCGCAGCTCCGCCTCGGCAAAGCGGCTATGCGTCCTCGTGGTCGACGACGATAGCCTGGTCCTAATGAACACGACGGCCATGCTGGAGGACCTCGGGCATCATGTGCTCGAGGCTACGTCGGGCGCGCAGGCACTGCGGATCGCAAGACGGGAGAAAGCGGTCGACATCGTCATCACGGACCAGCTCATGCCCGGCATGACCGGGACACAGCTGATCGCCGAGATCAGAGCGGAGCGTCCCGAACTCCCGATCATCCTGGCGACGGGCTATGCCGATCTAGGCTCGGACGTGACGTTGGACGTCATCCGCCTCGGCAAGCCGTTTCTGCAGCGGGATCTGGCAAAAGCCTTGACGCTCAGCAATCCCTCGTCCGACGGGCAGGTGCTCGCGTTCCGGGCGAAGTAATTCGCTCATGTGCGCTGCCGCACGACGGTGTTCGCTGCATCGCACCATGTCACCGCGATCGGAGATGACGCTTCTTCTCGGAGGCAAGAATGAACAGACATCCACTTCTCGCGGCCGCTGCCGTGGCTTCCCTTCTCGGTTGGTCCGTGCCGTCGGACGCGCAGGCCCAGCGGGAGCGTTCGCGTGCACCGCAGATGAGCCGTTCCGTCGACCAGTATCCGGCCCAACGATCGCGCTCGCCGGATCTCTACTCGGTCCAGCCCGGCCGCAGCGGCACGATCACCGCGACGACGCCGAACGAGTGGGGCAATCTCGGCGGCCCTGGCACGGGCGGCGGGGGTGGCGGTAGCCCTTGAGCGGAATGGGCCCTTGGACTCAACTGCCATGACGGGCGATCCCGGCTTCGTCGATGCCCCGGATCGCGGCCGCTTCGAGCTGCGGATTGGCGAGGAGGTGGTCTTCGCGAATTACAGCCGCGAGCCGGGCACGCTGGTCGTGACCTATGTCTTCGCTCCTCCGTCGCTGCGCGGGACCGGAGCTTCCGACCGCCTCATGATCGAGGTAGCCGGCGTCGCGCGGGCGGAGAGCCTCAAGATCGTGGCGCTCTGCCGCTACGCGAACCTGTGGTTACGCTCGCATACAGCTTATCGCGACCTCCTGGCCACCTGAGCCGCTACATTGCCCGGCGGCGCAGGCCGCCGGGCTTGCAACAGGTCAGCGCTTCTTCGCGCCCGCGACTTCCTCGTCCCACCGCCGGAAGGCCTGGACCATGAGGGTGGGTTCCAGCGGAGCTTCGAACGGCGCGTCGGCCATCAGCTTCTCGTATTCCGGCCGGCCGTATTCCTTCAGACTCGTCTGGCTCGCTTCCGGCGCCATCGAGAGCGGGACGTCCTTCACGGACGGGCCCGGATAGAGGTAGCCCTCGTCCCAGGCGAGCGCCTGCGATTCCTTCGAGAGGAGGTAGGACACGACGTCCAGCAGGACGGCCAGCCGGTCCTCCGGGATGCCGCGCGGGATCATCGCGTAATGCGCATCGCCGATCCAGTGGAAGCCCTGGAGCGTGGTGATCTTCGCCTCCTTGGGCACGATCCCGAGCACGCGCGGATTGATGTCCCACCCCATCGTCGAGGTGATCATGTCCCGGGTGCCTTCCCCGAGTTCCTTCATCGTGACGCCCGTGCCCGTCGGGTAATACTCGATGTGGTTGTTCAGTTCCTTGAGGTACGCCCAAGTCTTGTCCCAGCCCTTGAGCGGCTCCTTCGGATCGCTGTCACCGAGGATATAGGGAAGCCCCATCATGAAGGGGCGGGCCGGGCCGGAATTTGACGGGCGCGCGTAGCAGAACTTGTTCGGGTTCTGCTTGCACCAGTCCATCAGCTCCTGTGCCGTGGTCGGGGCCTTCTTCACCTTCTCGGGCATGTATTCGAGAAGCGGGCCCGAGGGCGTGTAGGCGATGCAGATCGCCTGGTTGCTCGTGAAGGCCTGCATCTTCATGGCGTTCGCGTCGAAGATGTCCTGCGGCTTCGGCAGGCCGGCCGCGTGCTGCGGAAACAGCGGCGTCCACAGTTCCTGCGCGACGCCGGTGGAGACGACGTCGGTGCCGCCAAGCACGATGTCGATGTCGACCCGTCCTGCCCCCTGCTGCGCCTTCAGCTTGCCCGGCAGCTCTGGGGCGGGAGCCTTCGTGAAGGCAAACCGCGAGACGTGGTCGGGCTTTGCCCGCCGGTACTTTTCGAAGGCAGGCTGCGTAAGCGCAAGGCTGCCGGCGGCGTCGATGACGGTGATGATCAGCGGCGCGTTGGGCTTCGCGACCTGCGCCCTGGCACCGGCTCCCGTCAGCGAAGCGGCGGCAAAGCCGCCGACGACGCTGCGGCGGTTGAGTGTGAACGACATGGATTTCCTTCCCTGGGACAACGGCCGCGCGACGGCGAGAGATGCGGCGACCGACGATCGATCGCGGCGTCCATCACACGTTGGCGCCCTTGGGTGAGAGCGCTAGCCGATCGGACGGACCCCGACAACGGTGCCTGGCCCGTTCCGTGTCGCCTGAATCGCGATCCAGCCGTCAGTAGGAGCGCGGCATGCCGAGCACATGCTCGGCCAGGTAGGACAGGATGAGGTTCGTGGAGATCGGCGCGACCTGGTACAGCCGCGTCTCGCGGAACTTGCGCTCGACGTCGTATTCCTCGGCGAAGCCGAAGCCGCCATAGGTCTGGACGCAGGCGTTGGCCGCCTCGAAGGACGCGTCGGCGGCGAGCATCTTGGCCATGTTGGCCTCCGCGCCCGGGTTGGCACCGGCCTCGTAGAGGCGCAGAGCCTCCTTCACCATCAGCTCCGCGGCCCGCATATGGGCGTAGGATGCGGCGATCGGGAACTGGATGCCCTGGTTCTGCCCGATCGGGCGTCCGAACACGTTCCGCTCCCGCGCATAGCGGCTGGCCCTGTCGATGAACCACTTGGCATCGCCGACGCATTCGGCCGCGATCAGGATGCGCTCCGCGTTCATGCCCGACAGGATGTAGCGGAAACCCTTGCCTTCCTCGCCGACGAGGTTCTCGGCCGGCACCTCCATGTTGTCGAAGAAGACCTCGCAGGAATTGTGATTCATCATCGTGCGGATCGGCCGGATCGTCAGGCCCTTGCCGAGCGCGGTCCGCATGTCGACGATGAAGGTGGAAAGACCCTCGGTCTTCTTGGAGACTTGATCGCGCGGCGTCGTGCGGGCGAGGAGCAGCATCAGGTCGGAATGCTCCGCCCGGCTCGTCCAGATCTTCTGGCCGTTGACGATGTAGCGATCGCC
>CAXUKK010000252.1:0-4943 GCA_964251455.1 uncultured Enterovirga sp. | reverse complement strand
GACCAGAGTTCCTCGCGCAGGGTCGCGAGGCGCGGGGCGGCCGCACCCGCCTGGCGGTCCGATTGCGGGATGTCGATCGGCACGATGCGCTTGACCCGGCCGGGGCGGCGCGACAGCACGACGACGCGGTCCGCAAGCCGGAGGGCCTCGTCGAGATTGTGGGTCACGTAGAGGGCGGTCACCCTGTCGCGCAGCCACAGCGCCAGGAAATCCTCCATCAGCAATTCGCGCGTCTGCGCGTCGAGCGCCGAAAGCGGCTCGTCCATGAGGAGGAGCGCCGGCCTGACGACCAGCGCGCGGGCGATGCCGACGCGCTGTCGCATCCCGCCGGACAGCTGCTTGGGGATCGCGTTCGCGAAGTCGGACAACCCGGTGCGGGCGAGGGCGTCGCGCACGAGTTCGTCGCGCTCGACCCGCGACAGGCGGTGGTGCTCGAGCGGGAGGGCGACGTTCTCCGCCACGCTGCGCCAGGGCAGGAGGGCAAAATCCTGGAAGATGAACGTGTAAGGGTTCAGCGTGCCGGGCGGGAACGCTCCCTCAGCGGTCACGTCGCCGTCCGTCGGCCGGATCAGGCCGCCGACGATGCCGAGCAGTGTCGACTTCCCGCATCCGGACGGGCCGATGATCGCGACGATCTCGCCTTCCGCCACGGTGACCGACACGCCTTCGAGGACCTGGAGGGCATCGAAGGCATGCGAACGAATGTCGATCGTGAGGCGCAACGGGCCGCCTATTTCGGCATGTCCAGGTGCCCGCCGGCCACGAAGGACAGGTCGAGGATCGAGGCCGCATCGACCGCCGCGTCCACGAGCTTCTGGCCCTGGTACCAGCGCACCTGACGGTAGATGTCGCCGACCAGCAGCCGGCCCTGCGGGTCGATATACGGGATGCTGTCGCGGATCGAGGCCGGGCTCTGGCCCGTATATTTCGCCATGATGGCGAGGTGCTTGTCGGCATCCGGCCCGGGCACGGTCTTCCCGTCCGGGCCCTTCGTCAGGAAGCTTGCATGGAAGGCCGCGAGCCCTCCCTGATATCCGCGGATGAAGCTTTCGAGCGCAGCGCGCCTGTTGGCGATCGTCCGGGGCGAGGTGAACACGGCCGCGACCTGCCAGGGCGTCTCGTCGGCCCAGCCGAGCAGGATCGCGTCGCCCGAGGCCAGGAGCGGCGTCGCGCCGGTCGCGGGCAGGATGGCGGAATCGAGCTGCCCGCCCTTCACGGCCGAGACGAGATTCGGCAGCGACTGCAGCGGCATCACGCGGACCTTGGCGATGTCGAAGCCGTGCTTCTCCGCCATGAGGCCGAGGCTGTAGTGGAAGGTGGAGCCGACCTGCGTCACTCCGGCCGCGTGGCCGGGCAGGTCTTCGAGCCGCTTCAGGCCCGCCTCCGCGGCCTTCCTGCTCGCGACGACCGCCACGAGCTTGTAGCCCGGCTCTTCCCGTGCTTGCCCGGCAATCAGCTTGAGAGCGCCCTTACCAGCGAGGTTGTAGAAGCCGGCGGTCACGCCCGTCACGCCGAGATCGATGTCGCCCGACACCGTCGCGACCGCGACAGGTTGCGCCGCTTCGAAGAACTTGAACTCCACGTCGAGCCCGACCTCGCGAAACAGGCCGAGATCCTGCGCCAGGAAGACCGGGCCGGAACTGGCGAGCTTGAGGACGCCGATCGTCAGCTTCTCGGCCGCGGCGGCAGGGCCTCCCGCGACGGTCAGCGCCGCGGCGCCGATCAAGCCCATCGCGCCCCGGCGCGTGTGCGGCCACGTCATTCTCACGGCGATCTCCCCGGATATTGTTATCGAGCGGTTTCGGGAGGCGTTAAGGCGAGCGTCGCGGCTCGGCAACCCGGAACGGGACGAGGGGGCGTTGCGGCGCCCGGGCGCGTGCTTCATGGCTGCGCGGCCGAAGGAGCGACAATCCATGAGCACGCAGCACACCGAGCCCGCCCTGATCTCCCTCGAGGACCTGGCGAAGCGGCTGGACGAACCCGGGCTCGTGGTGCTCGACATCCGTTCCGCCGGCTACGGCGGCGGGCGCTCGGCCTATGATGCCGGACACATCCCCGGGGCGGTCCACTCGGACTACGTCGCCGATGGCTGGCGCCAGCAGGTGGGCGCGGCTGCAGGCCTTCTGCCCGACCCGGAACGCCTCTCCGCGCTCTTCGGACGCCTCGGGATCGCCCCGGACAGCCACGTCGTCGTCGTGCCGGCCGGGATGTCGTCCGGCGACTTCTCCGTCGCGGCCCGGATCTTCTGGACGTTCCGGGCGGCCGGTCACCGCCGCCTCTCCATGCTGGATGGCGGACACGAGGGCTGGCAGGCCGCGGGCCATCCGCTCGCGACAAACCCGGTCGAGCCGACACCCGCCGACTACCCGGTCACGCCGGACCCGTCCGTGCGCGCCATGCTCGCCGAGGTGGAGCGGGCGGTAGCCGACGGCGGTGCGGTGCTCGTGGATTCACGCGGCCCGAAATCCTTCGTCGGCGAGGAGAAGTCACCCCATGCCGCCCGCGCCGGTCGCCTGCCGGGATCGATCAACATCGACGGCGCTGAGGCCTACGATGTCGCCCGGAACGGCCTGAAGGACAGGGCGGCTCTCGGCGCGCTGTTCGCGCCGGCCGGGGAGGGGGCCGTCATTCCCTTCTGCAACACCGGGCAAGCCGCCGCGACGGATTGGTTCGTCCTGTCGGAGGTGCTCGGCCGCCCCGACGTCAGGCTCTACGACGGATCCATGTCGGAATGGACGGCCGACCCCGCACGGCCGGTCGAGACCGGACCCGCCAAGACCTGAACCGAAGCGCGATTTGGGCGATTGAGCTCTCGCGAGTAGCATCCTGCTCCGCGAAGGACGTTCGATTCTGGCTCGGTCGATCAGATCATGCGCCGCAGCAGCGACCCTGCTCGCGGCCCTGCTCCCTCCGGTGCTTCATGCCGAGGAGGAGGAGCACGCGCTTCGCTTCACGGTCGGTCCGTCCGGCGTGCAGGGCGAGGAGACGCTCGACCAGAAGCTCGCCCGCCGCGATCGTTTCCGCTTCATCTGCATCGGCTGCGTCCGCGTCCCCGGGCAGGTCGACGCCTCAACCTTCCGGCCGATCGAGACGCTCAACGCGCCGCAGCTCACCCGGGCACTGGCAGCCCCGCCGCCTGATGTTCCACCTGACGCGGACCCAGGCGAGTAGCGCCTGGTCGCAGGTCGCAAGGCATACCGCCGGCCGAACCGTCGCGACAAGCACTTTGCAGCCCGCTATCGTGAGTCCGATGCGGAGTTCGGGACGTTGAAGCGGGTCGTCTTTGTCGCCGCCATGACGCTCGCGGTGGGAGCATGCGGCACGCGTGCACCCGACGCCATGCTGCCGGTTCAGGCCCAGGCTTCGGGCACGACGCGCGTTCCGATCCTGGTCGCGACGACCCGCAAGGCCGTCGACGATCCCGGCATCCTGTTCGGTGGCGAGCGCGCGCGGCGCGTGTCATTCCGGCGGATCGACGTATCCGTGCCGCCGACGCACCGGGTGGGCGAGGTCGAATGGCCGGAGCGCAGTCCGGGCGACCCGAGCCGGAGTTTCGTGACGCTGCGCTCGGACGCGCTCGACGAGGCTCAGCTTCGGGGATCGGTTCGGGAGCTCATCCGGCAGACGGGTCAGCGCCGCGTGCTCGTCTTCGTGCACGGCTACAACAACCAGTTCGACGACGCCGTCTTCCGGTTCGCGCAGATCAAGCATGATAGCGCGGCCCCGGGCGTCGCCGTGCTGTTCACGTGGCCGTCGCGCGGGCGCCTGCTGTCGTATCCCTACGACCGCGAGAGCGCGACCTATTCGCGAGGCGCGCTGGAGCGCCTTCTCTCCGAACTCGCGGCCGAGCCGGAAGTCGCGGAGATCAACGTCCTGGCGCATTCGATGGGCAATTGGCTGACGCTGGAGGCGCTCCGTCAGCAGGCGATCCGCAAGGGTCGCGTGCCGGAGAAGATCCGCAACGTGATGCTGGCCGCTCCCGACGTCGACGTGCAGGTCGCTCACACCCAGGTGGAGGATCTCGGGCCGCGGCGGCCCAAGATCACGCTGTTCGTCTCGCAGGACGACCGGGCTCTCGCATTCTCGCGGCTGTTCTGGGGCAGCACGGCTCAGCTCGGTGCGGTCGATCCGGAGCAGGAGCCCTACCGGACGGCATTCCGGCGCGCGAACATCGTGGCCGTGGACCTGACCCGCGTCGCGTCGGACGACCCTCTCGGACACGCGACGTTTGCGCAGTCGCCGGAAATCGTGCGCTCCCTCGGAACTCGCCTCGCGGCGGGCCAGAGCGTGGGCCAGGAGGGGAGCCTCGGCGAGGGGATAGGGCTCGTCGTCGGCGGTGCCGCTCGCTCGCTCGGTGCTGTCGCGACAGCCGCGGTTTCCATTCCGGCGGCCGCGGTCGACCCGGCAAGCCGACGCAACCTCGAGGACAGTGTTCGGGCGATCGTGCCGGGCGTGACCGACGCCCGGGAGGATGTCGCGACCGACTGAGCGGCCGCGACATCAGAGGCTCTACGCCCAGGCAGGAAGCTTGCCGTCGCGCTTCAGATAGGCGTCGACGCTCCACGGGCCGGGACCCGCGACCGACAGGTAGAGGAACACGAAGGAGTAGAGCGCTGCGAGTTCGCCGCCATTCAGCAGCGGGAAGAAGCCGCGCGGCGCGTGCACCATGAAATAGGCGACTGCCGTCATGCCCGAGAGCAGGAACGCGACCGGCCGCGAAAACAGCCCGATGACGAGAAGCGCGCCGCCGATCAGCTCGAACAGGCCGGCGAACCAGGACGCGGTCATGGCCGCAGGCGGAGTGCCGGGCGGGAAGCCGAGGAATTTCATCGTGCCATGCTGAAGCAGCAAGAGCGCCGCAGCGATGCGAAGGATGCTGAGAACGCGTGGCGCCCAGCCAGCGCCGTAAGGTGTACCGACCATTCTGTTGTTCCCCATTCAGG
>CAXUKK010000251.1:0-4980 GCA_964251455.1 uncultured Enterovirga sp. | reverse complement strand
CTCGATCATGTCTGGATCTCAGACGATCTCGGCGCGACCCTGAAGTCGGTCGACATCCATGGCGACGCGCGCGGCTGGATGCGTCCGTCGGACCACGTTCCGGTGACGGCCAGGCTCCAGCTCTAGGGATCCTGGAACAGCCGTTCCACCCGCCCGAGCCCGGCCGCGAGGGCCTCGAGATCGCGCGACAAGACCTCGGCCATGCCATCCGCCGCAGAGGGATATTCCTGCAGGACGCGCTTCATAAGCGTGGGAGAGACGCGAAGAACTGAGGTGGGCTCGCGGGCCACCGCGGTTGCCGGCCGCTGCATGCGCAGGAACAGCGCCACTTGGCCGATCAGCGAACCCGCCCCGAGAAGAGCCGCCTCCTCGTCGTCGCCCTCGCGCCCGACCGCCACCGCTCCCGCCGTCACCACGTAGCCGCCATCCGAGCGGTCGCCCTGTCGGAAGAGGACCTCGCCCGGGCGGAGCCGGCGCGGATCCGCGACGTTCGCGATGACGCGGAGAGCCTCCTCCTCGAACAGCCCGATGACCGGGACCCGCCGCAAAACCGCAATCGTGTTGTCGACGGCCATGTGCGTGCTGCGGCTGGCTAGGGAAGCAGCTTGTAGCCGCCGGGCTCGGTCACCAGGATGCGCGCCGCGGAGGGATTGGTCTCGATCTTCTGCCGCAGCCGGTAGACATGCGTCTCCAGGGTGTGCGTGGTCACGGCCGCGTTGTAGCCCCAGACCTCCTGGAGCAGGATGTCGCGGGACACGACCTTCTGGCCGGCCCGGTAGAGAAAGCGCAGGATGGCGGTTTCCTTCTCGGTCAGCTTCAGCTTCGAACCCTTCTCGCTGACCAGCATCTTAGCACCGGGCCGGAACGTGTAGGGGCCGATCTTGAAGACCGCATCCTCGCTCGCCTCGTGGCTCCTGAGTTGCGCACGGATGCGGGCGATGAGCACGGCGAACTTGAAGGGCTTCGCCACGTAATCATTGGCGCCCGCATCGAGACCTGTCACGACGTCGGCATCGCTCGTCTGGGCCGTCAGCATGACGATGGGCCCGCGGTATCCGTCCTGCCGGATGAGCTTCACGGCATCGCGCCCGTCCATGTCGGGCAGGCCGACATCCATGATGACGAGGTCTATGCGATCCGCCTTGAGCGCGTCGCGCGCCGCGCCCGCGGTCTCGACGGAATCGACCTCGAACTCGGCAGAGAGGCCGATCTGCTCGACGAGGGTCTCCCGAAGGTCGCCGTCGTCCTCGACGACGAGAAGCCGACTGACGCGCGCCATCAGATGCGCCTTCCTGCTGCTCGGGGCTTGGGGGAACTCGACATCCTGCTCTCTTAGCTTGACAGACGGGTAGGGTTGAAGGCCCCTCCCGGCATGAAGCGCTGCACCGCTCGACTTATACGCGTGTTTCGCTCGCCGCTCGATCGCACGAAAGGTCGGCTGATCGGGCCCGGCCTCGACCTGCCATGCGCGCTCGGGCGAAGCGGTCCCGGCCGCCGCAAGCGGGAGGGCGACGGCCTGACCCCCGTCGGGCGCTTCAAGGTGCTGGCCGCCCTGTATCGGCCCGACAGAATGGGCAGGCCAGCAACCGCCCTTCCAGTAGGGCAGATCCACCCCGATCTGGGCTGGGCCGACGATCTGAAGGACCGGCGCTACAACCGCCCGATCCCTCTTCCGTCGGCATGCGGCCACGAGCGCATGTGGCGCGATGACGCGCTCTACGATCTCGTCCTGGACCTGTCCTACAATCGCGGCCCGATTGTGAGGGGCCGCGGCAGCGCCATCTTTCTGCATTCGGCGCGCCCCGGCTTCCGGCCGACCGAAGGCTGCGTGGCGGTCGAGCGACGCCGCATTCGGCAGCTGAGCGAGCGGATCGGTCCCGACACAATCATCGAGATCGTCGGCTGAGGCTCCTCAGGCGCGGCCCATGGGAAACCGCACGCCGGCGACCGCGACCGGGCTTGGAAAGACGGTGACGAAACGCTCGCCGGTCCATTGCAGCAGAACAGGGTCGGCATCGCGGTTCTGGCCGGTCTCGTCGAAGGCGACGCGCGTCCATGGCATGATGGTCCGGTCGCCAGGGATGTCGGTCTCGACCAGCGCGTCCCTGACTTTTGGGCCGTCCGCCGCTTTCGCCCGATCGATCGCCTCGGCGAGCACCATGGCGGCCGTGAATTGCCGCGCAGACAGGTCGTTGAGGTCCCTGCCGGAGCGGGCTTTGAAGAGTTCGTTCACCCGCGCGATCGCCGGGCGTTTGCCGGCAAGTTCGGGCGAGAAGGCGCTCCGCGTGATGCAGCCGACCACCTCATGCCCCACCGCATCGTAGAGCGCGCGGTCCGAGAAGCCCGAGTTCTGCGCCAGGATCGCCCGCGGCCGGTAGCCGAGCTCGGCCATCCCCTTCACGAGCAGGATCCCATCTCGGGTGTAGCTCGACGGCAGGAGAACATCCGGGTTCGCCGCCTTGAGCTGCCGCAACTCCTCGGCCAGCGATGGCGCGTTTGCCCGGTATGTAATGTCGGCCACGATCCTGTAGCCGCGCTCGCCGGCAAGCCTGCGCTGCGTGTTGGCCGAATCCGTGCCGAACAACGTGTCTTCGGCAAACAGCGCGAGGGTCTCGACCCGTTCTCCTGTCCGGCGGAGCTCGTCCAGGAGATCGAACATGGTCGCGGAGAACATGTCGTCATGCGCGCCCGGGCGGAACATGTAGCGCAGCCCTCGGCGGGTCAGGCTCGGCGAGGAATTCTCTGCCGAGACATAGGGTACTTCGAGGCGCTCGCAGACTTGGCCGATGCTCGCCGCGACTGCGCTCTGGTAGGAGCCGAGAAGCGCGCAAACCTTCTCCTGCGCCACCAGCCGCTCGGCTTCCGAGCGGCCGGTCTGCGGGCTGGATTGATGATCGGCTGCAACGACCCGCAGCCTCGCGCCGCCGAGACCGGGCAGTCCGGTTCCTGCAGCCAAGGGCAGGTCGAGATCCGGATGCGGGTTATTGACGATGTCGAGCGCCGTCTCGACCGCGTGACGCGCGTCGATTCCGACCTGCGCGCTCGGGCCGGACATCGGAAACAGGATCCCGATCGCGACCTCGCTGCCCTGAGCCCGTGCCGGACCGACAAGGGCAGCCAAGGCGGCCCCCTGAACCACGCTGCGACGTGAAATCATCGCGGTTCAACTCCTTTGCCGGGATTGCGCCCGTGCCGCTTATCCTCCGCCGCCCGCATGATCATTCGCCCAAACATGGTCAGCCTATGGCGACCCGTGCAAAAAGCAGTGCTCTGCTTGCGGAAAGGAAGCATCCGTCGAGAGCGATTGTCGCGGCGCTCCGGCTCTCATAGCCTTGCGGCATGATCCGCCACCTCGCCGCGGCCTGTCTGGGCCTTCTCGCCGCGACCTGCGCGTTTGCCCAGGACCGCGTGGTGCACGTCTACAACTGGACGGACTATGTCGACCCCAAGGTGCTGGAGCGATTCACGGCCGAGACCCGAATCAGGGTCGTCTACGATACCTACGACACCAACGAGATCGTCGAGACGAAGCTGCTCGCGGGCAAGTCGGGATACGACATCGTCCTCCCGTCCGGGCCGTTCCTCCAGCGCCTCATCCGGGCGAGCGTGTTCCAGAAGCTCGACCGCACCCGGTTGCCGAACCTGAAAAACGCCTGGCCGGAGATCACCGGCCGTCTCGCCGCCTTTGACCCGGGCAACCTCTACGCCGTGAACTACATGTGGGGCACGACCGGTATCGGCGTGAACCGGACCAAGGTGAAGGAGCGGCTCGGCGACACGCCGCTCGACAGCTGGGACCTGCTGCTCGATCCGGAGCTCTCGGGGAAGCTCAAGGATTGCGGCATCTACGTCCTCGATGCGCCGGAGGACATCTTCCCGGGCGTGCTGAAGGCGCTCGGCCTCGACCCGGATTCCAAGAAGCCGGAGGACCTCCAGAGGGCAGCCGACGCGCTGACCAAGGTGCGCGGAAACATCCGCAAGTTCCACTCTTCCGAGTACATCAACGCGCTCGCCAACGGCGAGATCTGCATGGCGGTCGGCTATTCGGGCGACATCCTGCAGGCCAGGAAGCGCGCCGGAGAGGCGAAGAACGGCGCTGACATCGCCTATGTCATTCCGCGCGAGGGCGCGCTGATGTGGTTCGACTCGATGGCGATACCGGCTGATGCGCCGCATGTCGCGGAGGCTTACGCCTTCATCGACTTCATGCTCCGCCCGGACGTGGCGGCCGCCAATACGGACTTCGTCAGCTACGCGAACGGCAACCTTCCCGCCCGGGACCTCATCAAGCCCGAGATCGCGTCCGATCCTGGCATCTATCCGGACGCGCAGACCTTCGGGCGCCTGTTCACGAACACGGCTTACGACGAACGTGCCCAGCGGATCGTGACCCGCCTCTGGACCCGCATCCGCACCGGCCGCTGAGCCGCCCGTCCCAAGGAGAGGCAGCTTGACTTGGGCGCTGCCCAGGAGTTGATCCCGGCATCGCTTCGAAAACGATCAAACTGCCGAACCGGAGGTCAGGAATGGCTCAAACCGACATCGTCATCGTAGGGGCCGCCCGCACTCCGGTCGGGTCCTTCAACGGCGCGTTTGCGAATACGCCCGCGCATGAGCTCGGCGCGATCGCCATCAAGGCCGCGCTGGAGCGCGCCGGGGTGGATCCCGCGGATGTGGACGAGGTTATCCTCGGCCAGATCCTGACGGCGGGCGAAGGACAGAACCCGGCCCGGCAGGCCGCCATGAAGGCCGGCATCCCGCAGGAAAAGACGGCCTGGGGCCTGAACCAGCTCTGCGGCTCCGGCCTGCGTGCGGTGGCGATCGGCATGCAGCAGATCGCCAACGGCGATGCCGACATCATCGTGGCCGGCGGCCAGGAATCCATGTCGATGGCGCCGCACGCCCAGCACATGCGCGGCGGCCAGAAGATGGGCGACCTCAAGCTCGTCGACACGATGCTGAAGGACGGCCTGATGGACG
>CAXUKK010000250.1:0-4993 GCA_964251455.1 uncultured Enterovirga sp. | reverse complement strand
GGTCTGTCCCAGCCCGCTCAATTTGGCCCGCGATCTCGAAGGTGAAATCGTGAGGGAGATCGTGTCGTACGGCGACCATCGCGGCAGCAATCCGCGCATGCTGCCGCCGGCGCTTCGGGAGATCCAGGAAATCGTAAGCCGCCTCTTCGACGCGGTCGTGCACGAACCCGTAGGCTTTGCCGCTCTTCAGCAGCAATCCAGCATCCCGGAGCGGCTGCGTGCGCTGACTCAGCTGACCGGGATCTAAGCCGACGATGGTTGCGAGCAGCGTCTCGTCGCAAGGCCGACCGACGCAGGCGAGAACATGCAGGATCTCCCGGCCGTAAGGCGTTAGCCGCTCGAGACGTCGCACCATCAGGTCGACCACGTTGTCCGACACGTCCTGGCGGTCGACGTCGGCGATCTCCCAAACCCATCGTCCACGTCGCAGATCATGGCGAAGGACGTGGTCGTCCACGAGCGCCCGGAGAAGCTGTCCGACGAAGAACGGATTTCCTGCGGTCTTCGTGTGGACAATCCTTGCCAGGGGCTCGACCTCCCGGGGCTCGAGCGAAATCGCGTCGGCCACGAGGCTCGTCACGTCTGCGACCGAGAGGGGATCGAGCCGGATCTCCGAACACGGCACGGAGCCGTTCCGCACGGCAGCCAAGAGCGTGTCGAGCCCCGATGCGCGATCGGCATCGCTGTCGCGGTACGTCGCGAGCAGCAAGATGCCGGGCACCCTCTCCGACACCAGCGTGGTCAGGAGCGCGACCGTCGAAGGGTCCGCCCATTGCAGGTCGTCGAGGAACAAGACAATGGGGCGCCCAGGTTGCGCGAAAGCAACCAGCGTGCGGATGATCGCCCCATTCATGCGTTCCTGCGCCTGCTCCAGCGGCAGGTCGGCAAGCTGCGGTGAACGTCCGACCACGAGTTCAAGCTCGGGAACGATGCCTGCAACGAGCTGGCCGTAACCGGCCAGTCCGGCCAGCAGCCTGTCCCGTCCCCGCCCGAGCTCGGCGCTGCTCGCGCCCAACAATTGCTCAATGAGCGAAGCCAGCACCGGAACGACTGCGCCATACGGGATCTCGCGCTGCTGCTGATCGCAGCTCCCCGTGGCGAAACTCGAATTCCTCCCCATCAGGGTCGGCCGCAAGCTGTCGATCAGCGCCGACTTCCCCGTGCCGGGTGCTCCCGACACGAAGACGATTTCCGAGCGCCCGCTCGTGGTCACGCGGTCAAGCGCGTCCAGGAGCGTCCTTGATTCGACATCTCTGCCGTAAAGCAGTTCGGGCAACACGAGTTTCGACTTGGCTTCCGAGTCGAGCACGAAGGGTGCAATCGACAGGTTGGCTGTCCACTCTGCTCGACAGCGCGCAAGATCGGCCGCCAACGCTTCTGCGTGCTGATACCTGCCTCCCGGGTCCTTCGTGATGAGTTTCAGGACCAGGTCGTCAAGGATGGCGGGCAGGTCGCGTTGACGACTCGGCGGGATCGGCTCGATCGCGACATGGGCATGGAGCCATTCGGCGGCCGTTAGACCTCGGAATGGCAGAGAACCCGTCAGCCACTCGTAGAAGGTCATCCCGAGGGAGTAGAGATCGCTGCGGTGATCGGCAGCCGCCCGTGCGCGCCGCGCAGCCTCCGGCGCGGCATAGGGCAGCGCATCATCGGCGACCGGAAGCTCGATCCAGTCCCCGGGCTGGTCCAGTGCGATCCCTCGCCCGAAGGACCGCAGGCGCAGCCCGCCGCCCAGGCCGAGCACGAAGGTGGACGGCCTGACATTCCGGTGGAGGATACCCTGTCCGTGCACTTGCGCGAGAGCAGAAGCGGCTCGGCCTGCAAGGTCGAGGAAACAGGAGATGGACGGTGCTCCCTCTCCATCGAAACGAACGACTTCTGCTTCCCCATCCTCAAAGACGAGCACAGGTCCGTGTTCGCCGCGAAGAATGGCCCGGGGCACGACAGCGTACGCGGCGTCCAGCCTCGCGCCGATCCGGCTCGCCGCCTCCAGTTCGCGGCGTGCGCCCGCCGATTCCCACCTGGCCGTTTCGACGAGCCAAGTCTTCCCGGTTGCCGGGTCACGCACGCGGTAACGTGCGACTTCGCCCTCGATCCCAAGGAGCACGGTGTCCGGCCGATCCAGGAGATCCGCCCCAAACGGCGTCACTGATGATCTCGCAAGGAAACAGGAACTGCGATCCAGCATTGCCGTCTCCTGCTACATCGCTCGTCGAGCAAGGCGCGGGTCGGCTACCCGCGCCATGCCGACGAGCTCTCAGGCGCAATCCTTAGTGGGACGGGGCTCGGGTGTTTTGTACGATCGGGGGGCGAGTTTCCCGATTGTCCTTCCGAGTGCGCTCACGGGGTCCCCGGCCCATCCGCGGGTGTTCAGACCCGAGAGGCGCGTCGCCACGACGTCACTCCGCCTACACGGCCTTGCGGCGTGTGAGATCGTCAGGGCCAAACAAAGGTTTCGGGCGAACGCGAAAGCCTCAGGCGTTCGATGAAAGACCTTGAAGCAGGTCCGATCCACATCGGGAGCGATCCCGGTTGCGACGCCTCGGGCGCGCACATCTCAGGAGAGCAGACGATGAGCACGCAGTTGATGAGGGCACGAATGGCGGCACCGTTGCAGACGCCCAGCACGTTCGACGGGAATGCAAAACGCGATCTCTCGGCCGCGCTGACGACGACGTTGGCAGACGTTTTCGCCCTTTACATCAAGACCAAGAATTTCCACTGGCACATGTCGGGCCGCCACTTCCGGGACTATCACCTTCTGCTCGATGAACAAGGTGACCAGATCTTCGCCATGACGGACGATATCGCAGAACGCGTGCGCAAGATCGGCGGCACGACCCTGCGCTCGGTCGGCGAAATCGGCCGCACTCAGCGGCTGCTCGACAATGATGCCGAGTACGTGACCCCGCTCGACATGTTGAGCGAGCTGCGCGACGACAACACCCGCCTCGCGAGCTTTTTCCGGGAAGTGCACGGGCTGTGCGAAGAGTACGGCGACGTCGCGACCGCAAGCCTCATTGAGAACTGGATCGACGAGACTGAGCGGCGGGTCTGGTTCCTGTTCGAGTCGACCCGACCGGACCGGGGTTGAGCGGCGAGCCTTTGCGGTCGTTCGATCCTGCAAGACCTGGCGGCTTCCGGGAAGAACCGGAACCCGCCACATGGTGAAATCGCCTTCACCTTGGAGGCACCATGAGCACCGTGAAGACCATCCGTCCCTACCACGCAGCTGCCGGCGGCTGGGGTTCCCTGAAGGCGACGGGTGAGGCTCTGCTGGAACAGCGGACGTCGATAAAGGGCGCGGTGACTCTGCTGCGCATGAACCAGCCGGCCGGCTTTGATTGTCCCGGCTGCGCATGGCCCGACCCCAAGCACACGTCGTCGTTCGAGTTCTGCGAGAACGGCGCGAAAGCCGTGGCCTGGGAAGCGACTGCGAAGCGCTGCACGCCCGAATTCTTTGCCGCGCATACGGTCACGGAACTCGCGGCCTGGAGCGATTTCGAGCTCGAGATGCAGGGCCGGCTCACTCACCCGATGCGGTACGAGGCCGCTACGGACCGCTACGTGCCGGTCGCGTGGGATGAGGCTTTCGCAATCCTCGCGGACCGACTCAATGGCTTGAGCAGCCCCAACGAGGCAGCGTTCTACACGTCCGGCCGGAGCTCGAACGAAGCTGCGTTTCTGTACCAGCTCTTCGTGCGCGAGTTCGGGACCAACAACTTTCCCGACTGCTCGAACATGTGCCACGAGCCGACGAGCGTGGGGCTCCCGGCTTCGATCGGCGTCGGCAAGGGTACCTGCCTGCTCGAGGATTTCGATCTGGCGGACGCCATCTTCATCTTCGGGCAGAACCCCGGCACCAACTCGCCCCGGATGATGACGAGCCTCCGCAATGCCTCGCGGCGCGGAGCGGCAATCATCTCCTTCAACCCGTTCCGGGAGCGGGCGTTGGAGCGGTTCCAGGCCCCGCAAGACCCGATCGAGATGATCGCGATGACGTCTACGCCGATCAGCAAGGCCCTCTACCAGCTTCGCGTCGGCGGCGACGTCGCCGTTCTGAAGGGGATGATGAAGGCTCTGCTGGCCGCCGACGACACCGCCCGCGAAACCCAGGAGGCTCCCGTGCTGGACTGGACCTTCATCACAGGACACACGGCTGGCTTCGAGGCTTTCGCTGCCGACATCCGCGCCACGGAATGGTCTGACATCGAGGCCCGATCCGGCCTGTCGCGGGCAGATATCGAGAGCGCCGCAAGCGTCTACGCCAAAGCCGAGCGATCGATCCTCGTCTACGGTATGGGAATCACCCAGCACCGCAACGGGTCCCACAACGTCCAGCAGATCGCCAACCTGGCGCTGATGATGGGGAATATCGGCCGGCCCGGAGCCGGCATCTGTCCCGTCCGGGGTCACTCGAATGTCCAGGGCGACCGCACGGTCGGCATCACCGAGGTGCCGGCAGCAGACTTCTTGGCTCGGCTTGAGGGCCGCTACGGGTTCAAGCCGCCATCCGACCCAGGATTCAACGTCGTCTCGGCCCTCGACGCGATGCTCAGGGGCGAGTTGAAGGTATTCGTCGGGTTGGGCGGAAACTTCGCCGGCGCGGTGCCCGATCACGGCCGCACGCACGATGCGATCCGTTCGCTAGACCTGACAGTTCAGGTGTCGACCAAGCTGAACCGCGGTCATCTCGTCCACGGCCGCGACGCGCTCATCCTGCCCTGCCTCGGCCGGACAGAAATCGACCACCAGGCAACAGGACCGCAATCCGTGACGGTGGAAGATTCGATGTCGATGGTGCACGCCTCGGCCGGGCGGAACCAGCCGGCCTCTGACGCGCTGCGCAGCGAGCCGGCGATCGTGGCCGGCATTGCCACCGCGACGCTCGGGGCCCGCTCCCGCGTGGACTGGACGTCCCTTGTCGGAAACTACGATCTCATCCGCGATGAGATCGAGGTGATCTTCCCGGCCTTCCAGGGCTATAACGAGC
>CAXUKK010000249.1:0-5026 GCA_964251455.1 uncultured Enterovirga sp. | reverse complement strand
TGGCTCCGTCTTCGAGCTCGTCCGCGGCCTCGTCCTGCAGGTCGACCTCGGCGCGTTCGCCCTGACGCTGCTCCTCTGCGTCGCCCTTGCCGCCCTGCTCCTGGCTCTCGGACTCGCCCTCGTCCTCCTCGTCCTGCTCGTTACGATCGAGCGCGCTCTCGTCTGACATGTCGAGCGAACTGAGGAGGTCGCGCACGGAGCGCGCGAAATCGCGCTGGTTCTCGATCCGGTTCAGCATGCCATCCAGGTTACGGCCTGCCTTATCCTCGATGTGATCACGCCAGAGTTCGACGATCTTCGCCGCAGCGGGCGGCGGCTTGAGGCCTGTCAGCCGCTCGCGCACCATCAGGGCGACCGCATCCTCGATCGGGGCGTCGGCACGGTCAGTGATGTCTTCGTATTTTCCGCCGCGATGGTAGCGGTCCTCGATCATGGCGGACAGATTGTCGGCCACGCCCAGCATGCGACGCGAGCCGATTGCCTCGACCCGCGCCTGCTCGACGGCATCGAACATGGCCCGCGCCGCCTGACCCTGGGGTGCCTGACGCCGATGCACGCCCGGATCATGGCAGGCGAGCCGGAGCGCCATCGAATCGGCATGGCCGCGGACAATCGCAACGTCCTCGGCCGAGAGCTTGCGTGGCGGCTCGGGCAGCCGCGCCTTGCCGCTCGTCAGGATCGGGCGGTCGGACGCGTACGTGACCTCGAGGTCGGGCTGGCGCGCCAAGGCCCGCATCGCACCCGCGATCGAGCGCTTCAGCGATTCGTTCGGGGCCTCCTTGCGGTCGCTCGGCTTGCGGTTGGAGTTGGACATCAGCGGCGCTTCCCGGCTGTCGAGGCGGGCCGTTCGTAATCGAAGTTGCGATCGAGGATGGCGGGCCAGTCATAAGGGCAATCTTCGGGAAAGCTGGACCGAGACAATCCCGTCTCGGAGGAGGCACGAAGGCGCGCCTGCCGGTAGGCGCGGGCCAAGGCCTCCTCGCGACGGGGCTTCAGGCCAGGATTATCCTGGAGAACGTCGGAGTAGAGCGCCCGATGCGCTACAATCGAGTTGTCCCAGCTTCGCGTGCGCTTCTCCGGTTGGTGGTCCCATTTCAACATGTGCGTCAGGACGATCTCGAGCGCACTCTGCAGCTTCGAGAACTCGGTCTTGCCCACGTCGCTCAGCTCCTCGGCGATGTTCTCGGCGTCGATCTCGTCGAACCTGCCGGCGCGTAGGAGCGCCACCTGCTCCTGGACCCAGGTGTAAAGATCCTCGTCGTGGCGCGCCGAGACCCGCACCGGGGCGTCGGACCTGTTCGCAACCGCGGAGTGGCTCATGGCAGCCTCCGTAACCGAGCCCCGATCATAGCAGATGTCGGGGCTGAGGCCCGCCTCAGCTCAGCGCCACGTTGACGGCGCTCTCCGGCAGTTCCTTGCCGAAGGAGCGCTGATAGAACTCGGCGACGAGGGTGCGCTCGAGCTCGTCGCACTTGTTCAGGAAGGTCACCCGGAACGCGAAGCCGATGTCGCCGAAGATGTCGGCATTCTCGGCCCAGGTGATCACGGTGCGGGGCGACATCACGGTCGAGAGGTCGCCGTTGATGAAGGCGTTGCGGGTCAGGTCCGCCACGCGGACCATCTTGCCGACGATGTCGCGGCCTTCGGCGTTGCGATAATGGTGCGCCTTGGAGAGGACGATCTCCACCTCCTCGTCATGGGGTAGGTAGTTCAGCGTCGTCACGATGGACCAGCGGTCCATCTGCGCCTGATTGATCTGCTGCGTGCCGTGATAGAGGCCGGTCGTGTCGCCGAGACCGATCGTGTTCGCGGTCGCGAAAAGCCGGAAGGCGGGGTGCGGACGGATGACCCGGCTCTGGTCGAGCAGGGTGAGGCGGCCCGAGGATTCGAGCACCCGCTGGATCACGAACATGACGTCGGGTCGGCCCGCATCGTACTCGTCGAACACGAGTGCGACGTTATTCTGGTAGGCCCATGGCAGAATGCCGTCCTTGAACTCGGTGACCTGCTTGCCCTCCTTCAGCACGATCGCGTCCTTGCCGACGAGATCGATGCGGGAGACATGGCTGTCGAGGTTGATGCGGACGCAGGGCCAGTTCAGCCGCGCTGCGACCTGCTCGATATGGGTCGATTTTCCGGTGCCATGATAGCCCGTGACGATGACCCGGCGATTGCGCGAAAAACCCGCCAGGATCGCAAGCGTCGTCGGGGGATCGAACAGGTAGTCGGCGTCCAGCTCCGGCACATGCGCCTCGGCCTTCGAATAGGCCGGCACCTCGAGATCGGAATCGATGCCGAAGACCTGCCGGACGGACACCTTCATGTCCGGCATGCCTGGGACTGAACTATCGTTGGGGAGCATCGAGAAGCCTCTTCGGCACGGGCTCAGGACGAGCCCGCCCGCGCCCTTGCGGCGGTCCGGGAAGGGAAAACCTGGAATACGTCCTTACTTAGCGACGCCCCGCGGCCGGCGCAATTTGCGACCGCGCCGGGGTCCGTTGCATTGCGCTCAGCACAGGCCGGCGGCCTTGAGCGTGCTGTGGGCATTGATGATGTCGCGCAGCCTCGGCTCGTAGGAGCGGTCACCGCCATGGGCATCCGGGTGAAAGCGCTTCACCAGAACTTTGTACTGCGCCTTGATCTCGATCGCGCCGGCGTTCTCGTCGAGGCCGAGCGTCTCGAGCGCCTGGACGACCGGGCCCGGACGCCTTGGCGTCGCCGGTTCGGGCGCGGCGCGAGCGCGCTCGAACCCGCCGGACCGCATGACGCCGAGCGGGTCGAGGTAGTCGAACTCCTCCGGGTTCGTCGCGCCCTCGCGGCGCCGACGACCGCCCGCCGACATGTTCCAGGTCGGGCGGTGACCGACGACCGCTTCCTTCTGGTATTGCTGGACGTCCTCGTCCGTCATGCCGGTGAAATAATTGTAGGCGGCGTTGTACTCGCGGACATGCGCGATGCAGAAGCGCCAGTACTGCCCCTCGCGGCCGCGGCCCTTCGGGGCCCGGTGCACCCCCGGCTGGGTGCAGCCGGCGCGCTCGCAGGTGGGATCCTCGCCGCGCGGCTCTTCGCTGCGCGGCTTGATGCGGACCTTGTCGAAGAGCGGCGAGTTGAGACCCATGACGAACCGATTATTGATGGGGCGCGGTGAAGCGGCAAGCTGCCAGAGCGGCGCACCGGCAAGGGAGCGGACAACGTGGCCTTAAAGGATCGGATCACGGAGATCGTGACCCGGGAGCTTCGCCCGACCGAGCTCCGGGTCGACGACGAATCGCATCTTCATGCCGGACATGCCGGCTCTCGGGAAGGTGGGGAAACCCATTTCAGGATCGATGTCGTATCTGAGGTCTTCGCGGGCAAGAGCCGGGTCGCCCGCCACCGGATGATCAACGATCTGATGGCCGATGCGTTCGGCCGCGATGGCCTGCATGCGCTGGCGATCCGGGCAAGAGCCCCCGGCGAATCGGCCTAGCGCCGCTCGCGCGGTGCTCCGAGATACACCGCAAGCGCGAGCGCCAGGACGATCCCGAACCCGGTGAAGAGCCGCCCGTAGATCTCGGCCGGCGCGAGGCCCGCGAGTTCCGCCGCCCGCACATAGCGGCCGGACAGCCATTGCCCGATCCCTGCACCGCCCATGAAGGCGAGGTTCATGAAGCTGACGCCGAGCCCGAGGAGATGCGTCGGCATGAACGAGCGGGCATGCGCCATGACGAGGGCGAAGGGGGTGCCGAGGCAGGCCACGAGGAGCAGGAGCCCGAGCGCGAGGCCGGCCGAGCTGCCGCCGAACAGCCCGAGCACCAGCCAGGCGACGACCGTCACGCCGACGCCGGCGGCCGTCGTGTATTTCGCGTTGCCGAACAGACGATTGAGCGGCACGTACAGCAGCGCGCCGGTCGCGATCGCCAAGCCCATGGCGGTCGCACACAGGCTCAGCGCGCCCGCCCCGAACCCGTGCACTCCCGACAGATAGGGCGCGATCCAGAGCCCGCGCGTGGCGATGACGCAGGCATAGCTGACGAGCGCGATCGGGAAGATCGGCCAGAGCGCCCGGATCGCCAGGATCTGCCGCGCCCCGGCAAGGGCCGAGATCCTGCCCCCGGGAGCATCGATCCGCGGCGGATCCCGCAGGGCGACCGCGACGCAGACGAGGCTCGTCGCCGTGACGGCCGCGATGCCGAGCATGGTCGGCCGCCAGCCGAAGGCGGAGACCGCGAGCGCCAGCGGCGTGCCGCTCAGGGGATCGCCGAGCGAGCCGAATCCGAGGAGCAGCGACGACATCGTCGCGAACCGGGCTCGTGGATAGGTGCGGGCGATCAGGTAGTAGCCGGCCATCAAGACCGGCGCGCAACCGGCGCCGATCAGCGCCATCGCGACGATCCCGTGCGACAGATTTCCGGCGAAGGCGAGCAGGACGCCGCCGATCACGGCCGAGCACATGCCGAAGGCGAGCGTGCGCCGGGGTCCGATCCGGTCCAGCGACAGCCCGATCGGAAGCTGCGAGAGCGCGAAGGCCAGGAGGAACGCGGCCTGCAGGCTCGCGAGCCCGGCCGCATCGAGGCCGAGATCGCGCGACAGGTCGCCCGCCACCACGGCCAGGAAGGCGCGATAAAACTGGCTCAGCAGGTAGGGGAAGAGAAGGGCGAGGAACACGCATCAATTCGCGCGACCAGCCGCTCGGTCGCCCGGCTGCCTAACATGCAGGCAGGAGCGGCGTCGATTTCGTCCGGCGATGGATGCCATGTGTCCAGTGCAACGGCGCCGAAACACAATCCCATTTCGAGACATTCCCGGGCAACGCCCGGCTGCGACAAGGCTTCGGACAGAGGAGGCCTGCATGGCCCATCACATCATCCCCGCCCTGCTCGGCATCATCGCACCGCTCTCCACGATCGGCTGGCTGCTCAGCCGCGGGATCTGACGGAGTTTCGGAGTACTCGCCTTCAGGTTGGCCACCGGTTCATATGTGCCGCTGCCCCGCGTCCCCTCTCCCCGCGGGGGAGAGAGCCTGCCCTCGGGCTTGACCCGAGGG
>CAXUKK010000248.1:0-5071 GCA_964251455.1 uncultured Enterovirga sp. | reverse complement strand
GATATACGGAGCGCCCGACGGATAGTTCCCGATGACTTCCCTTGCCCATCGCCGCTACCTCAAGATGAACGGCCTCGGCAACGAGATCGTGGTCCTGGACCTGCGCGACACACAGCTTGCGGTCCAGCCTTGGGAGGCGCGAGCCGTGGCGGCGGCACGCGGAACCGGCTTCGACCAGCTCATGGTGATCCACGACCCCGAGCGCGCCGGCGCCGACGCCAGGCTCGCCATCTACAACACGGACGGCTCCACATCCGCGGCCTGCGGCAACGGCACCCGCTGCGTCGCCTGGGCCATGATGGACGATCCCGGCATGGCGCGGCCGCACGGCGAGACGCTGGTGCTCGACACGGATGCGGGACGGCTGACCGCCACGCGGGTGTCGGACCTCGCCTTCACGGTCGACATGGGCGAGCCGCGGCTCCGCTGGGACGAGATACCGCTGGCCGAACCGTTCGGGGACACGCGTCGGATCGAGCTGCAGATCGGCCCCATCGATGCGCCGGTGCTGCACTCTCCCTCGGTCGTCAGCATGGGCAACCCGCATGCGATCTTCTGGGTCGAGGACACTCGGGAGGGTCGGGCCGCTTCTCGAGAACCATCCGATCTTCCCCGAGCGGGCAAACATCTCGCTCGCGCAGGTCGTCTCGCCCGATCACATCGTGCTCAGGGTGTGGGAACGCGGCGCCGGCCTCACGCGTGCCTGCGGTTCGGCAGCCTGCGCAGCGCTGGTGGCGGCCGTGCGCAAGCGCCTCACCGAGCGGCGCGCGACCGTGACGCTGCCCGGCGGCGACCTCGTTATCGAATGGCGGGAGAGCGACAACCACGTCCTGATGACGGGGCCCGTGGAGCTCGAAGGTGACGGCCTGCTCGCGCCCGAGCTGTTCGCCGGCGCGCCCTGATGGGTCTTGAGGTTCTGACCTTCGGCTGTCGTCTGAACGCCGCCGAATCCGACACGATCCGGTACGAGGCCGAGCGGGCAGGGCACGACAACCTCGTCGTCGTGAACACCTGCGCCGTCACGACCGAGGCGACGCGCCAGGCGCGCAAGGCCATCCGCAACGCAGCCCGCGACCGGATCGGCGCCCGCATCGTCGTGACCGGCTGCGCGGCGCAGATCGAGCCCGCCCGGTTCGCCGCGATGCCCGAGGTCTCGGCCGTGATCGGCAATGCCGAAAAGACAAAGGCGGAGACCTGGCGGAAGCTCGCCGGCACCGCGTCCGGGCCCGTGCAGGTCGGCGACATCATGGCCGAGCGCGGGACGGGCAACGCGGTTGCACGTCGGGAAGCCGGGCGCACGCGGGCGATCGTGCAGGTGCAGAACGGCTGCGACCATCGCTGCACTTTCTGCGTCATCCCGTTCGGGCGCGGCAACGCGCGATCTGTCCCGCTCGAGACGGTCGCGGCCGAGGTGAGCCGGGTCGTCGCCGAGGGCGCCCGCGAGGTCGTCCTGACCGGGGTCGATCTCACCAGCTACGGCGCCGATCTGCCGGACACGCCCCGCCTCGGAACCCTGGTCAAGGCGATCCTGCGCGCCGCGCCGGACCTGCCGCGGCTGCGGCTCTCCTCGATCGACTCGGTCGAGGCGGATGACGACCTGCTCGATGCCCTCGCGACCGAGCCACGGCTGATGCCGCATCTGCATCTGTCGCTTCAAGCCGGGGACGACCTCGTCCTCAAGCGCATGAAGCGCAGGCATTTGCGGGGTGATGCGATCGCGTTCTGCGAGCGCGTGCGGGACGCCCGTCCGGACGTCGTCTTCGGCGCTGACCTGATCGCGGGTTTTCCCACAGAGACCGAAGCGATGTTCGGGCGCTCGCTCGACATCGTGGCCGAGTGCGGCCTAACGCATCTCCACGTTTTCCCGTTCTCCGCCCGGCCCGGCACGCCGGCTGCCCGCATGCCGGCCGTCGCGCGCGAGATCGTGAAGGAGCGCGCGGCGCGCCTGCGCTCGGCCGGAGCGGAAGCGTTCTCCCGCCACCTTGCCGGCGAGGTCGGGGCGGCGCATGACGTGCTCGTCGAAAGCGACGGGACCGGGCGCACGGCCGGGTTCACGCCAGTGCGCTTCCGCACATCGCGGCGGCCCGGAGAGATTGTCCGGGCTCGCATCGCGGGGCATGACGGCCGCTTCCTCCTCGCCGCTTAAACCCCAAGTCCCCATGCAATCCGCCATCGAAGTCTCGGGTCTCGAGAAGACCTATGCGTCGGGATTCAAGGCCCTCAAGGGCGTCGATCTCACCATCCGGCGCGGCGAGATCTTCGCGCTGCTCGGCCCGAATGGCGCCGGCAAGACGACGCTGATCTCGATCGTCTGCGGGATCGTCAATGCGACGGGCGGGCGCGTCCTGGTCGAGGGGCACGACATCGTCGCTGCGCCACGCCAGACGCGCTCGCTGATCGGACTCGTGCCGCAGGAGCTGACGACCGACGCTTTCGAGACGGTGTGGGACACGATCAGCTTCAGCCGCGGCCTTTTCGGAAAGCCGGCCGACCCCGCCCATATCGAACGGGTGCTGAAGGACCTTTCGCTGTGGGACAAGCGGGACAACAAGATCATGTCCCTGTCTGGCGGCATGAAACGCCGCGTCCTGATCGGCAAGGCGCTGTCGCACGAGCCGCAGATCCTGTTCCTCGACGAGCCGACGGCCGGCGTCGATGTCGAGCTGCGACGCGACATGTGGCTGCTCGTGCGCAGGCTCAGGGAGCAGGGCGTCACCATCATCCTGACGACCCATTACATCCAGGAGGCCGAAGAAATGGCCGACCGGGTCGGCGTCATCAATCGCGGCGAACTGATCCTGGTCGAGGACAAGGCCGAACTGATGCGCAAGCTCGGGCAGAAGCGTCTCGTCCTGCAACTTCAGGAACCGCTCCTGGCTGTACCGCCGGCGCTGCAGCGCGACGACATCCGGCTCGTCGATGGCGGAGCGGAGCTGGTCTACAGCTACGACGCGAAAGCCGGCCGCACAGGCATCACCACCCTGCTCGGCGATCTCGCCACGGCAGGCATTCGCTTCACGGATCTTCGCACGGAGCAAAGCTCGCTCGAGGACATCTTCGTGAACCTCGTCCGGGGCGACCAATGAACATCCATGCCGTGAAGGCCATCTACCTGTTCGAGATGGCACGCACCCGCCGCACCCTGCTGCAGAGCATCGTGGCGCCCGTGCTCTCGACCGCGCTCTACTTCGTCGTTTTCGGGGCCGCGATCGGCGGCCGCATCAGCGAGGTCGAAGGCATCCCCTACGGCTCGTTCATCGTACCCGGGCTGGTGATGCTCTCGCTGCTGACGCAGAGCGTCTCGAACGCCTCGTTCGGGATCTATTTCCCGCGCTTCACGGGAACGATCTACGAGCTGCTCTCGGCCCCGATCTCGGCGCTGGAGATCGTCGTCGGCTATGTCGGCGCGGCGGCGACCAAGTCCGTCGTTCTCGGGCTGATCATCCTCGGGACCGCGGCCCTCATCGTGCCGCTGCGGATCGACCATCCCCTCGTCATGCTCTTGTTCCTCGTCCTGACAGCCGTCACGTTCAGCCTTCTTGGCTTCATCATCGGAATCTGGGCGGACGGGTTCGAGCAGCTGCAACTCGTGCCGCTCCTGATCGTGACGCCGCTGACCTTCCTCGGCGGCAGCTTCTATTCGATCGACATGCTGCCGCCCGGCTGGCGGACGGTCGCGCTGTTCAACCCGGTCGTCTATCTCGTCAGCGGTTTCCGTTGGAGCTTCTTCGGCCTCGCCGACGTGAACCCCGTCATCAGCCTCCTCGCCACGTTCGCATTCCTGGCGATCTGCCTCGCCGTGACAGTCTGGATCTTCCGGACCGGGTACCGGCTGAAGAAGTAGCGGCCGGCGCGCCCGCCCGTTGCGCCGGCTCCGCCCGGACTGCTAAGCCGCGGGCAACCTCACCCTCGGACCTGCGCTCTCCAGATGGCTGACAAGCAAGTGAAGAAGGTCGTGCTCGCCTATTCGGGCGGACTCGACACCTCCATCATCCTCAAGTGGCTGCAGACCACCTATGGCTGCGAGGTCGTGACCTTCACGGCGGATCTCGGCCAGGGCGAAGAGTTGGAGCCGGCGCGGCGGAAGGCCGAGCTTCTCGGCATCAAGCCCGAGAACATCTTCATCGAGGACCTGCGCGAGGAGTTCGTGCGCGACTACGTCTTCCCGATGTTCCGGGCGAATGCGCAGTACGAGGGCGTCTACCTGTTGGGCACCTCGATCGCCCGTCCGCTGATCGCCAAGAAGCAGATCGAGATCGCAGAGCGCGTCGGTGCCGATGCCGTGTCCCACGGGGCGACGGGCAAGGGCAACGATCAGGTCCGGTTCGAGCTCGGCTATTATGCCCTGAAGCCCGACGTGACCGTGATCGCGCCCTGGCGCGAGTGGGACCTGCGCTCGCGCGAGCAGCTCATCGATTTCGCCGAGAAGCACCAGATCCCGATCGCGAAGGACAAGCGCGGCGACGCGCCGTTCTCGGTCGACGCCAACCTCCTGCACGCCTCGTCGGAGGGCAAGGTCCTCGAGGACCCAGCGCAGGAGGTGCCGGACTACGTCTATTCGCGCACGCTCTCGCCCGAGGAGGCGCCGGACCCGCCGACGATCATCCGGATCGGGTTCGAGCGCGGCGACGCGGTCTCGATCGACGGTGAGGCGCTGTCGCCCGCGTCGCTGCTGACGAAGCTGAACGAACTCGGCCGCGCCAACGGCATCGGTCGGCTCGATCTCGTGGAAAACCGCTTCGTCGGCATGAAGAGCCGCGGCATGTACGAGACGCCGGGCGGCACGATCCTGCTGCCGGCGCACCGCGCCATCGAGTCGATCACGCTCGACCGCGGCGCGGCGCATCTCAAGGACGAGCTGATGCCGAAATACGCCGAGCTCATCTATAACGGCTTCTGGTTTTCGCCGGAGCGCGAGATGCTCCAGGCCCTGATCGACAAGAGCCAGGAAATGGTGTCGGGCGAGGTGACCCTGAAGCTCTACAAGGGCGGCATCCACGTCATCGGACGCACCAGCCCGAACACGCTCTACGACCAGGATCTCGTCACCTTCGAGGAAGGGGCCGTCGCC
>CAXUKK010000247.1:0-5094 GCA_964251455.1 uncultured Enterovirga sp. | reverse complement strand
GAACCGGTCGACATCGGAAAGCCGGACCTGGTCCGAGCTGACGGCGAAGAACAGGATGGGCTGGTCGGCCGGATTGACCTTCCGGAAGCTCGGCGGCGTCGTCATCTCGGCCGGCAGCCGGCGCTGCGCCGAGGAAATCATGGACTGAACGTCGAGCGCCGCGCCGTCGATGTTCCGGTTCAGGTCGAACTGCAGGACGATGGAGGTCTGGCCGAGGACCGAGGTCGACGTCATCGTCGAGACACCGGCGATCGTCGAGAACTGCTTCTCCAGGATTGAGGCAACCGACGAGGCCATCGTCTCGGGACTCGCGCCCGGCAGCGACGCCGAGACCTGGATGGTCGGGAAGTCGACGCGCGGGACAGCCGCTACGGGAAGCTGGCGATAGCCGAACAACCCGGCTGCCACGATGGCGATCATGACGAGGATCGTCATGACCGGGCGGCGGATGCAGATCTCCGAGATCATCTCGTCATATCTCCGTCAGCTGCGCCGCTGGACCGCGCCGGCCGGGTCGGCGCCGGTCGCCACACCCTCCGACGCCTTCGCGGGCATGATCTGCACGGCCGCGCCGTTCACGAGCCGCAGGTGTCCGTCCACGACCACCTTCTCGTTTCCCGAAAGCCCCGCCGAGATCACGCTGTCATTCCCGATCGTGCGGGAGACCGTCACGGGAACGAGCTCCGCCTTGCGGCCGTCCCGCACGACGAAGACATAGCTTCCCGACTGCCCGAGCTGCACGGCCGAGGACGGCACGGACACCGCATCCGCCTGGATCCCGAGCACGAGACGGACGGCCACGAAGGCCCCGGGCCAGAGCCGCTCGTCGGTGTTCTTCATGAGGGCCTTGGCCAGCACCGTTCCGGTCGCGAGGTCGACGGTGTTCTCGACGAAGGCGAGCGTGCCGGTCGCCGTGCCGTCGCCGACCCGCGCCTCGACGGAGACCTTGCCGGCGTTCATGGCCTTGCGCAGATCGGGAAAGCTCGATTGCGGCACCGCGAAGGACACGTAGATCGGGTCGAGCTGGTTGACCGTCATGATCGACAGAGTATCGGCCGCCTTCACCGTCGTTCCGACCTTCAGGGCGATCGAGCCGATCCGACCGGAGACCGGCGCCCGGATGTCCGTATAGGACAGCGCAGCCGCCAGATTGGCGCGCGAGGCTTCGTCGGCGGCGAGTTGCGCCTCCTGTACCTTCACGGCCGTGGCAGCGGTGTCGCGCTGCACTTCCGTGGAGATACGCTTGGCGAGCAGGTCCTCGGAGCGGGAGAGATCGCGACGCGCCTGGTCGAGCTGCGCGCGGTCCTTGTTGACGAGCGCCTCTGCCTGGGCGAGCTGCGCCGTGATGGAGCGGTTGTCGAGCGTGACGAGCATCTCGCCCGCATTCACCTTCGCGCCCTCCTGCACCTGGATCGCGACGATCTGGCTATCGACCCGCGCCTTGATCTGGATGGACGCCAGCGGCTGCACCGTTCCGACGGCGTCGATCGTGACCGGTAGAGCCTTCTTCTCGGCCGTGCCGAGCACGACGGGTACGGCCGGGGGCGCGCGCCGGCCGCCCGTATTCGCCTCGGCCGCGGGAGCGGCCGCGAGATACGGCGCTGCGGCTGGCACCCGCTCGGCGACGAAGCGCCGTGCGTCGTCGCGCTTCCACCAGAGCGCGGCGGCAGCGACGAGAACGAGGGCGAGAATGACGCGGCGGCTCATGCCGATGCTCCAGACAGTCGATGGGTTTCGCCAGCTCGGCGATCCGGATCCGTGTTCGCGGGCTCAGCCCAGACGGCAGGGCCATTCTCAGCCCTCCCACGCGGCGCAAGCCCGTTCAGAATGACATCAGCGATTTCCGTGCCGATCGCGTCCGCGGCGTCCTGTCCGGATGCGGCAGCGCTCCAGACCAGACCGATCATCAGGCGGGCGACCCGTGCGGCATCGAGCTGCCTCACCTCGCCCCGGCGGATGCCGGACTCGATGGCGGCGGCGAAATAGGACGCGATCCGGGCACGCCGCTCCCGGAAGATGCGGCGGCGCGACTGGTCGAGTGCGGCCGCGGCCCCATCCGGGACCGGCAAAGGTACCAGATGGTGTCGGAACACCGGTACGAGCTCGCGCACCAAGGCGACGAGTTGAGCCTCGATCCCGACCTCGGGGTCCAGGGCACGATCGAGCCTCGCCTCGAGTTCGTTCAGCGTTTCGACGAACACCGCCGCAAACAGCGCGTCCTTGCTCTGGAAATAGCGGTACAGCGTCGGCTTACCGACATGCGCCTCCTGGGCGATCTCGTCCATGGAGGCATCGTGGAAGCTGCGGGCGGCAAAGACGCGCCCGGCCGCGGCGAGGATGCGGCCACGTCGTTCCTCACGCCACCGCTCTTCTACAACCGCGTGCATTTGAGAGGTCCGGGAGCGAGATATCCCGCATAGAACTTAGGAGTTCTATTGTCGAGTCGCTCCGTATCCCGGCGGCAGCATGCTTTCGTTGCAGGCCGTCCTTATCCCTTTACGACGACCTTGGTGCCGACACGGGCGCGGCTGTAGAGGTCCACGACGTCCCGGTTGGTCATGCGGATGCAGCCGGATGAGACTGCCGAGCCGATCGTGTCCGCTTCGTTCGACCCATGGATGCGATAGAGGGTCGAGCCGAGATAGAGGGCACGTGCACCCAGCGGGTTGTCCTGCCCCCCTGCCATGTAGCGCGGCAGGTCCGGACGGCGCTTCAGCATCTGCTCCGGAGGCCGCCAGGCCGGCCATTCCTTCTTCATGGTGACGGTCTTCATGCCGGACCAGGAGAACCCCTGACGCCCGACGCCGACGCCGTACCGGATCGCCTGCCCGCCGGGCAACACGTAGTAGAGACGCCTCTGGCCCGTCGAGACGACGATCGTCCCGGGCGTTTCACCGCCGGCGTAGCGCACGACCTCGCGCGGGATCGCCTGCTCGCGGAATTCGTTGAAGAAATCCGCGACCGGACCGGCATCCAGGAAGGCTTGGGCAGGCGACGCTGCAGCCGCGGTGAGGAGAAAGGCCGCTGACGCGGCGGCTATCACAGATCGCATCGGCAATCTGATCCTTGTTCTGGCGGATCGGGAAGGCTGCGACGCTGGAGAAGCCGAGCCCGCGCGTCAAGATGCGGCAACCTGTCCCCAGGCTGCCGGGCGGGGCGGTACCGGATCAAGCCCTCGCGGCAACCATCATCGCGGCAGCGCCCGCCCGAAGGAAGGCGAGATCGCTACCGACCGAGACGAAGGGATAGCCCCGCTTGGCAAAATCGGCCGCGCGCTCGCCACTGGGAGCATAGATCCCGGCGATCTTCCCCGCGGCTTTCGCGCGAGCGAGTGCGTGATCGATCGCGGCATTGACCTCCGAACCGTTCGGGTCGAGCGCGGAACCCCGCGACAGGCCGATGGAGAGGTCAGAGGGGCCGATGAAGACGGCATCGATCCCATCGACGGCCAGGATGTCGTCGATGAGGTCCAGCGCTTCGCGGGTCTCGATCATGGCGAAGGAGCGCAGGAAGCTGTTGGCCGTCCGGAAGTAGTCTCCCGACTGCAACCCCGTGAGGGTCAGGGCGGGATGAGGGCCCCAGCTCCGCTCGCCCATCGGCGGGAATTTGATGAAGCCGGCAAAGCGGCGTGCATCCTCGACCGTGTTGATCATCGGCGCGATGATCCCGGCGGCCCCGGCATCCAGCAGTCGGGACGCGGTCGCGAATTCCCCGACGGGGATACGTGGGATGCACGGCTTCCCGGCGGCGGCGACCAGCGGGATAGCGCGGGTCGCATTCAGGAAGTCGATGACGCCGTGCTGCATGTCGAGCACGACGGCGTCGATCCCGGCCTCCCGGGCGAGGTAGCCCGAAATCGCGGGCTCCGGCAGGCCGCACCAGGCGCTGAAAATCGGCTTGCCCTGGGCAAGGCCCCCGGCGAGTGCCTGGACGGGTGACGGCATCGGTTACCTCCCGGGTGTCCCGGATGGGAACCGGGATCGTGCTCCCGCAGAACGCGACGGCCTGTCCCGTGTCAAGCGGCAGGTGCGCTCAACGGCCCTGCTGAATTTCCGTGACCGCCACCGCCAGCAGATCGTCGAGCTTCGCCCGGATCTCAGCCTCGGACGCCGTCTGCCCGCCTGCTTCGAGGTCAGTCCGGACCTTGCGGATCACGTCCCCGTCCCCAGCCTCCTCGAAATCGGCCATGACGACCGACTTCGCATACTCGTCGACCTCCTGCCCGGACTTCCCGAGCCGCCCAGCGACCCACTGCCCGAGGAGCTTGTTGCGGCGCGCCGTCGCCTTGAAGCGGAGCTCCTCGTCATGCGCGAACTTCTTCTCGAACGAGTCGCGGCGGTCGTCGAACTGGGCCATGGCGGGTCGTCACCTCTCTTCAGTTGCGGCCGGTATATGCGGCTGCCGCCAAGCTTTCGCCAGCCTTGGATAAACCGCTTTCGCTCACCATAGAGCCGGGAGAGCGGGCGCAGCGCGTTGTGCGCAGCCACTCGATCGTCTAGTTTCCGGCCCTGCGGGTGGCGTGGTCGCCTTTCTCGACCAAGCCTGCGCAGCCGCGGACCGATCGTCCCGTCAGGAGCCCCGGCCCCATGGATTTCCTCAAACCACGGTACACGCCCATGAACCGCCGCCGTCGCATCTACGAGGGCAAGGCGAAGGTCCTCTACGAGGGACCCGAGCCGGGCACGCTGATCCAGCATTTCAAGGACGACGCGACCGCGTTCAACGCCAAGAAGCACGAGGTGATCGACGGCAAGGGCGTGCTGAACAACCGCATTTCCGAGTTCCTCTTCCAGCACCTCAACGATATCGGCGTGCCGACGCATTTCATCCGCCGGCTGAACATGCGCGAGCAGCTCATCCGCGAGGTCGAGATCATTCCGCTCGAGATCGTCGTGCGCAATGTCGCGGCCGGCTCGCTTGCGACGCGGCTGGGCCTCGAAGAGGGCACGCAACTCCCGCGCTCGATCATCGAGTTCTATTACAAGAACGACGCCCTGAACGACCCGATGGTCTCCGAGGAGCACATCACGGCCTTCGGCTGGGCGACGCCGCAGGAGATCGACGACATCATGGCGCTCGCCATCCGGGTGAACG
>CAXUKK010000246.1:0-5097 GCA_964251455.1 uncultured Enterovirga sp. | reverse complement strand
CTTCATCACCCAGGCTCCGGTCTGGGAGAAGATCTGCGACGTCATCGGCGAGCCCGAGTGGAAGACCCACCCGGACTTCGCCAAGCCGGCCGCCCGGCTGCCGCGACTGAACCAGATCTTCGAGCGCATCGAGCAATGGACCATGAGCCACGACAAGTTCGAGGCGATGGACATCCTCAACAAGTACGACATCCCCTGCGGGCCGATCCTGTCGATGAAGGAGATCGCCGAGGACAAGTCGCTGTACGAGACGGGGACGCTGGTCGAGGTCGATCACCCGGTCCGCGGCAAGTACGTGACGGTCGGGAACCCGATCAAGCTGTCGGACTCACCGGCCGACGTGCAGCGATCGCCTCTGCTCGGCGAGCATACGGACGAGATCCTGCGGAACGTGCTCGGCTTCAACGACAACCAGGTCGACCAGATCCGGCAATCGGGCGCGATCGGCGGCACGCCGGACAAGATCGCGGCGGAGTAGGGCGGAGGCGCCCGCCCGCTCAAACGAAGCCTGGTACGATTTGGACCCAGGCTTGCGCCGGGGTGAGTGGGGCCTGGGCTGTGCGCGCCCGACCTAACGGGCTAAAGCGGCTTCGTCGTCGCTTCCCGGATGAAGCGGCCGCCAGGAAGTTCCGATTTGCCGGCCGTTGATCGTCAGGACCCACGCCTTGAGGCGCTTCGAGCGACGCGCCTCCTCGACTCGGCGCCGGAAGACACCTTCGACCGCCTGACCCGCTTGGCGACGCGGCTCCTCGGCGTGCCCGTAGCGCTGATCTCGCTCGTCGACCGCGACCGGCAGTTCTTCAAGAGCCAGCAGGGATTGCCGGAGCCGTGGGCGAGCGCGCGCGAGACGCCGCTGACTCACTCCTTCTGCCAGCACGTTGCCGCCACCGGCTTGCCGCTGGTCATCAGCGATTCCGCTCAGAACCTGCTCGTGGCCGAGAACCTCGCCCGGCGCGACCTCGGCGTGGTGGCTTATCTAGGCGTGCCGCTGACGGCGACCGGGGACCTCGTGCTCGGCTCCTTCTGCGCCGTCGACTCGGTCGCCCGGGAGTGGAGCGCGGAGGATGTCGCGACGATGACCGACCTTGCCGCGATGACGATGACGGAGATCAATCTCCGGGCGGAGATCCGCGACCGCAAGGAGGCCGAGGCCGGGCTCGCCCTTCTCGCAAGCGAGCTGCAGCACCGGGTCAAGAATTCGGCTGCGGTCGCGCAGGCGATCGCACAGCTCAGCATCCGGGCGGCCGAGAGCCTCGACGGTCTTGCCGAAACCGTGGGCCAGCGCCTTTCGGCACTGAGCCGGACGAACGATCTCGTCGGCCAGGCCGCGGGGCGGAGCATCGGCCTGCGGGAGCTTCTGGAGCGGGAGCTCTCCGCGTTCGATCCGGAGCAGCGGTCGAGTGTCGCCGGCCCGGATATCGCGGTCGAAACCCAGGCCGGCATCGCGCTGTCGATGATCTCGCACGAACTCGCCACCAACGCCGCGAAATACGGAGCGCTGTCGATGCCCGGCGGGCGGATCGCCGTGACCTGGCTGCAGCGGGACGGGCGCTTCGCGCTCGAGTGGCGGGAGAGCGGACCCGGCCTCGTGGTTACGGCGCCTGGGCGCCGCGGCTTCGGGTCCTTGCTGATCGACCGGCTGGCGCGGCACCAACTCGGCGGCACCTCGAGCATCGAGTATCGGCCAGACGGCCTCGTCGCGACCATCGCGGCGGATTACGAACTGGTCCGCGCGCGTCTGCCCTGAACAGGCTCGCAGCCCGGCTCAAGCTTCGTGGAAGACGCCGTGCTTCTCCACGTGGGCGGCGAGGCCGAGCGTGTGGTCGCGAACGGCCGCTTCGGCGCCGGGTGCATCGCGGCGCTGGAGCGCATCGATGATCCGGTCGTGGTCGAGTTTCGACTGCGCCGCCCGATTGCTCTGCCGGACCGACACGGCGCGGATCGCGCGCATGTGCAGAAACAGGTTCTCGGTCATCTCCTCGATCAGCGTGCAGCCGCTGAGCCTGATGATCGTCTGGTGGAACCGGATATTCGCATCCGAATACTCGTGCATGTGCTCGCCGGGCTGATCCTGCTCGAAATCGGAGAAGATCGTCTTCAGCCCGGCAAGTTCCTTGTCGCTCGCGCGCTCGGCGCCGAGTCGTGCGGCCATGCTCTCAAGCGCCGCCCAGACCTGAATGAGCTCGATCACCTCGCGCTTGGACTTGCGGATCACGAAGATGCCCCGCCGGGGCACCGAGCGGACGAAGCCCTCCTGCTCGAGAACCGTCAGAGCCTCGCGGATGGGGGTGCGGCTGACGCCGAGATCCTGCGACAGCTGGCGCTCGTCGAGGCGGATCTCATCGTCCGCGCCATAGATGTCCATCTCGGTGATCGCGCGATTCAGTGCATCATAGGCAAGCGCGCGCAGGCTCACGGTGGCGTCGAGCGGAGCGACATTCAGGCGTGGACGGACCGCAATCTTCTGCACGTGGGAGGGAATACCCGGATTTCGCACCGGGATGCCAGCATAAAGCTTTGCCGCAGCCGGGTTTTTCAGGAGGGCAACCGACGCGCGGCGTCAGCCGCCGTGGAAGCCGCGAAGACGCTCATCCGCCGGCTGGACCTCGCGCACGGTCCGGGCTGCCTGGATCACCCGGTCGATAAAGGTCGCGTACTCGGCCCGGTCCGCCTCGAGATCTCCTGCGCAGCCGGAGGCTGGAAGGAAGATCGCGTAGCCGGTCAGGTCGCGCTCGCCCGCCTGGCGCTCCGCGTGCTGGAGGTGGAAGGCGCCGCTCGCGTCCGGCGGCGAGACGAGTGTCAGGCCATGGAGCACCATGCTGTTCTGGATGCTGTTCCGATTGGCGTCCTGCCGGAATTGCTCGAGCGTGTAGGCGCGCTCGATGCTGGCCCGGTCGTCGATGTTGGCGACGGGCGTCATCTCGCGGTCTCCCGAACGACAAGCACGATCTTGCCGATATGCTCGCTCGATTCCATCAGGGCATGACCCTTCGCGGCTTCCGCAAGCGGAAAGGTCGCGTGGATCAGGGGCCGGATGGAGCCGTCCGAGAGCTTCGGCCAGACATGCTCCCGAAGCCGCTCGGCAACTGCCGCCTTCTCCGCGATCGGGCGCGGCCGAAGCGTGGAGCCCGTCAGCGTCAGCCGGCTGCGCATGACGCGGTTGAAGTCGATCTCGGTCTTCGAGCCGCGCAGGAAAGCGATCGACACATGGCGGCCGTCCGTCGCCATGCAGGAGATCGAGCGCGGGATGTAGTCGCCGCCCACCATGTCGAGCACGACGTCGACGCCCCGCCCGTCGGTCTCCTCCTTCACGACGGCCGCGAAATCCTCCTCGCGGTAGTTGATCGCGCGATCGGCGCCGAGCTGGACGCAGGCAGCGCATTTCTCGGCACTGCCGGCCGTCGTGAAGACGCGCGCCCCTGCGGCTTTCGCGAGCTGGATCGCTGTAGTCCCGATGCCCGATGACCCGCCATGAACCAGCAATGTCTCGCCGGCCTTGAGCAGCCCGCGGTCGAAGACGTTGCTCCACACCGTGAAGAAGGTCTCCGGGAGGGCGGCGGCTTCGACCATGCTCAGCCCGTCCGGCACCGGAAGGCACTGCGCGGCCGGCGCCGTGCAGAACTCGGCGTAGCCGCCGCCGGCGACCAGCGCACAGACGTCGTCGCCCACCCTCAGGTCGCTAACCCCCGGCCCGACCTCCAGGATCCGGCCGGCTACCTCCAGCCCCGGGATGTCGCTCGCGCCGGGCGGCGGGTCGTAGCGGCCCATTCGCTGGAACACGTCCGGCCGGTTGATGCCGGCCGCATGCACCTCGATGAGGACCTCGCCATCGCCAACCTTCGGCATGGGGCGCGTGCCGGGCTTCAGCACCTCCGGTCCGCCGGCACTCGTGATCTCGATGGCCGTCATGGTCTCGGGCAAGGGCGTCTCCAGTCTGGGCGGCGAACGGGCGCTGATTGGTCGGGGTCTAGGACTTGGTAGCGCGCAAGACGAGACGCTTTCCGCGCACCTCGTAGGATTCGAGCCGCTCCAGGAAGGTCTGGCCGAGAAGGTTGCCCTCCAGCATGCCGGGACGCGCCACGAGAGCGGACATGCGCCGCATCTGTATCGGCCCGACCGAGAACCGATCGAGCGTGATCGGGGCGGCGAGGCCGCGCCCGTTCGCGGTCGAGACCGGCACCCGGTAGGTCAGCGTCTCGGGCCGGAGGCCCAGCGCCTGCGCGGTCTCGGCCGAGAGCACGACCGAGCTCGCGCCGGTGTCGAACAGGAAGGGCACGTCGCGGTCGTTGACCTTGGCCGGGATGAGGAAGGTGCCGTCGAAACGGCGGGTCACGGCGACCTCGCCGCCCTGGCCGACACTCGCCTCGGGCATGCCGAGGCCGATCTCCTCCCGCACCGCACGAGCGGCATCGAGAAGGTCGCCGCGATGCAGATACGCGGCACCGAGACCCACGACGAAAACGGCCCAGACGGCCACACCGCCGACGACGCCGCGCCAGCTTCCGCGTGCCCGCTCCGTTGCCCAGCCGGTCAGCATCAGCGCCAGTGCCAACAATCCAAGCGCTGCCGCGACCTCGGCCGGCGCTAGGCCGGCGATCGGCTGGGTGGCGACGACTGCCACACTCCAGGCCAGCACGGCGGCGATCCAGCCCCATCCGACCGCGCCCATCAGGCCGTCGCCGGCGGCATGCTGTCTTCGAGGAGCAGGCGGCGCATGCGCTCCTCCAGACCCGCCATGATCGCCAGACGCTCGTCCTCGCTGAACCCGCCCCAGCGCGCGATCTCGTCGCGTGTGCGGCCGCAGCCTTCGCAGAGTCCCGATTCGGAATCCAGCAGGCAGACGCGCAGGCAGGGCGTGGAGATGCGGGCCATGAAGCCCTATGTGGCGTGCCCGGCGCGTTTCGTCACCCGGCTTCCCGCCGGCTCGCGCATCCCGTCGCGCTCAGGCGGCTTGGGTCTTCTTCCTCGGGGCGACCTCTACGGGCGCGAGAGCATCGATCACGCGCGCGGCCGGGAAGGTGATGATCACCTCCGTGCCCTCGCGCGGCTGCGACTTCAGCTGGAATCCGCCCCCGTGCAGGTCGATCAGGCCCTTCA
>CAXUKK010000245.1:0-5106 GCA_964251455.1 uncultured Enterovirga sp. | reverse complement strand
AGATCATCGTCGACGGCACGGAGCTCACCAACGATCTCAAGAAGATCGACGAGATTCGGCGCGAGGTCGGCATGGTGTTCCAGCACTTCAACCTCTTCCCGCACCTCACGATCCTCGAGAACTGCACGCTCGCACCGATATGGGTGAAGAAGATGCCGAAGCGCGAGGCGGAAGAGGTCGCCATGAAGTACCTCACGCGCGTGAAGATCCCTGAGCAGGCGAACAAGTATCCCGGCCAACTCTCGGGCGGTCAGCAGCAGCGCGTCGCGATCGCCCGCTCGCTGTGCATGAGCCCGAAGATCATGCTGTTCGACGAGCCGACCTCGGCGCTCGATCCCGAGATGGTCAAGGAGGTTCTCGACACCATGGTCGGCCTGGCCGACGAGGGCATGACCATGCTGTGCGTCACGCACGAGATGGGCTTCGCCCGGCAGGTCGCGGACCGCGTCATCTTCATGGATGCCGGCCAGATCGTCGAATCGAACGAGCCGAACGAGTTCTTCAAGAACCCGCAGCACGAGCGCACGAAGCTGTTCCTGAGCCAGATCCTGCACTAGGCGAAGCCTCCCGGGCGAGAGAGGTGCTGCCTGCTCGGAAGCAGCGCTCGACTGGCAATTGCCGGCGCTTCTAGGCCGGTCCGGTCGCCACAGGCGTATCGTCCCGCGAGCCCCACTCGGCCCAGGACCCGTCGTAGAGCGGCGGGGCAGGGCGTCCAGTCTGCTCGATCGCGAGAACAAGTATCGCCGCCGTGACGCCCGAGCCGCAGGTCGTCAGGATCGGCTGCGCTGGGTCCACGCCGGCTGCCGCGAGCGCGGCCTCGATGGTCGCGACGTCGGCAAGCCGGCCTTCCCGCAAAACGCTGGCATAATGAAGGTTACGTGCGCCAGGCATGTGGCCGGACCGCATTCCCGGCCGGGGTTCCGGCTCCTCGCCCGTGAAGCGCGCGGCTGAACGGGCATCAACGACCTGCGTCGAGCCGCTCGCCAGCGCGCGTGCGATCTCCTGGCGATCCGCCACCGCACCCTCGTCGAACCGCGCCACGAAATCGGCAGGCCCGCGCTCTTCCGGCTCGCCGGTCTCGACCGGCAGGCCGGCTGCGCGCCATGCCGGAAGCCCACCATCGAGCACGGCGACACGTTGCGCACCGAAGGTCCGGAACATCCAGGCGACGCGAGGCGAAGCGAACAGCCCGAGCCCGTCATAGACGACGATCAGGTGCTCGTCGGAAATGCCGATCGCCCCGACCGCGGCCGCGAACTCGTCCGGATCCGGGAGCATATGGGGAAGGGGCGAGTTCAGGTCCTTCACGACATCGATGTCGAACCTGATCGCACCGGGGATGTGGGCCGCTAGATATTCGGCATCGGCATCGCGGCCATGGGTCGGGAGGTAATACGATCCGTCCAGGACCACAGTGTTCGGGTCGCCGAACCGCTGGGCCAGCCACTCGGGTGAGACGACCTCGATCTTTGGCATGCTGGCTCCTGTCCCCGGCACCGGCCGGCCGGCCTTGCTTCCGGATCAGGATGGCCGGGTCAAGCCCGGCCTCGACACACACGTCAGGCGAGCCGGATTCGCACCCGGCGGTTCTGCTTGCCCTTCTTCTCGACGTCGCTGACTATGACGCTCCCGATCTCGCCGGTGCGGGCGACATGCGTCCCGCCGCAGGGCTGAAGGTCGATCCCCTCGATCTCGACGAGCCGGACTCGGCCGGAGCCGCGCGGTGGTTTCACCGACATCGTCTTCACGAGGCCCGGACTGGCGTCGAGCTCCTCGTCCGTGATCCAGCGGAACGAGACCGGCGCGTCGCGTCCGACGAATGCCTGCAGCTTTTCCGTGAGCTCGGCCTTGTCCAGCCCGGCTTCCTGGATGTCGAAATCCAGCCGTCCTTCGCCGTCTCCGATCGATCCACCCGTGACGGGGTAGGGGAGGACGACGCTGAGGAGATGCAGCGCGGTATGCACGCGCATGCGCGCGAACCGCTTCTCCCAGTCGAGCTCCGCCGTCACGGTCTCGCCAGGCGTGGCCGATGTGGATCCAGCCACCGGAACGTGGATAATCGTCGTGCGATCCGGCCCGTAGACCGTGTTCGCGAGTTCGATCGCCGACCCGTCGGTCCGGACGAGGCGGCCCCCATCGCCAGGCTGCCCGCCGCCCTGCGCATAGAACAATGTGCGGTCGAGCACGATGCCGCCTTCCGGCGTCACCGCGACGATCGTGGCCGGAGACGAGCGCAGGTAGGCGTCGTCGCGGAACAGCGTTTCGGTCATCAGCCCGGGAACGCCTTCACGTTCTGCCGCTGCTCGCCGAGTTGCTCGATGCCGAGCGTCATCACGTCGCCCGGCTTCAGGTAGCGCGGCGGCTTCATGCCGAGCCCCACGCCGGGCGGCGTGCCCGTCGTGATCACGTCGCCCGGTTCGAGGATCATGAAGTGCGAGCAATACGAGACGATCTGTGCGCAGTTGAAGATCATCGTGCTCGTGCTGCCGGTCTGCATCCGCTGGCCGTTCACGTCGAGCCACATGGCGAGGTTCTGCACGTCCGGGATCTCGTCCGGCGTGACGAGCCAGGGACCGAGCGGCCCGAAGGTCGGCGCACCCTTGCCCTTGGTCCAGGTGCCGCCGCGTTCGATCTGCCACTCGCGCTCGGAGACGTCGTTGCAGATCGTGTAGCCCGCGACGTAGTCTAGCGCCTCGTTGGCGTGGACATAGGAAGCGCGACGGCCGATCACGATGGCGATCTCGACCTCCCAATCCGTCTTTTCGGACGCCTTGGGGATGATCACGTCGTCATGCGCGCCCACGATGCAGGACGGCGCCTTCGAAAACAGGATTGGCTCGTTCGGGATCGGCATTCCCGATTCGGCCGCGTGATCGGCATAGTTGAGGCCGACCGCGATGAAATGTCCGACGCGAGCGACCGGGGAGCCGAGACGGGTGCCGGCAGGCACACTCGGCAGGGTCGACGGATCAACATTCCTCAGCGCACCAAACCCCGACGATAGCGCCGCAGCGTCGATGTCCGGGATCAGGCCGGAGAGGTCTCGGACGGACCCGTCGGCCCCCACCAGGCCGGGCTTCTCATGCCCCGGCTCGCCGTACCGCACCAGCTTCATCGTTCGTCCCTCCCGTTTGGCTGCGATCTGTAGCGATCACGGCGCCCGCCGCAAGGATGCGGGGCAGCGGAGTGCGAGAAAATGTGGCGCTTGCGCAACGGAGAGCGGGATTGCGCTAGCCGACGATGAAGGCCAGCGCCTGGCGGAATGGTTAACATTGCGGCAGTCGCATGGCTCGCACACTATCGAAGTGCGGCGAGATCAAGCGATTCGCTGAAGTCGCCAATTGAATACGGTTGAGGAAACGAATGAAGATCGCGCATTCTCTCCTGCTCGGTGTCGCGGCTGCCGCAATCAGTGCGGGCGCCACGACGGCCGCGCAGGCTGGCGCCTTCGGCCTTCGCAGCCAGAGCACCATTGCGGTCGGCCAAGCCTATGCCGGTGCGGCGTCCGGAGCCGGTGGTGTCTCGTCGGCGTTCTGGAACCCGGCCACCATCACGATGAACCCGGGCTATACCAGCGAGTACAACGTCACCTACGTCGATGCTTCGGCCCGCATTTCCGTGCTGCCGGGCACGCCGACGGCCGCGTTCGGAAACTCGGGAGAGCTTGCCCAGGGCGCAGTCGTCCCGGCGAGCTACAGTGCCTATCAGCTGAACGACCGGGTCTGGGTCGGCATGGCCAGCGCGGCCCCTTTCGGCAGCATCACCAAGCCGAACAACAATTGGGCGGGCCAGGTCTATTCGCGCACGTCGCGCATCACGTCGCTGAACTTCGCCCCGCTCGTCGGCATCAAGGTCAACGACTGGCTGTCGGTCGCTGCTGGGCCGATGGTCGAGTACTTCAAGGCGAAGCTGAACAGCTCGGCCCCCATCCTGGCCGCCGTGCCGGCGACTGCAACCTTGCCGGGCGCGCCGACGGCCGTTCTGAAGGGCGACGACTGGGCGGTCGGCTACACGCTCGGCGCGACGATCACTCCCATCCAGGGCACCGTCTTCGGTGTCGGATTCCGCTCCAGCGTTCACCACGAGCTGGAGGGTGCGTTGCGAGCGCCTGCCGCGACGATCCCGATCCGCGTGAAGCTGAACACGCCCGAGCAACTCACCTTCGGCGTCACGCAGTCGATCACGCCCGACTTCAAGCTCAGCGCCGGGTTCGAGTGGATGAACTGGAGCCGCCTCGGCTCGCCGGCCATCATCAACGCGAACACGGGTGCGCTCGCGCGGCCGTTCCCGCTCAACTACAAGGATGGCTATCTCATCTCGCTCGGCGGCGAGTACCAATTCAACCCGCAATGGGCTCTCCGCGCAGGTCTTGCCTACGAGATATCGCCGATTGACCTCTCCAACCGCTCGACCCGTCTGCCCGACACCGATCGCCTGATCACGTCTGTCGGCGCGAGCTACGTCTTCAACGAGAAAGTCACGCTCAACGCGGCCTACGCGCACTACTTCGCCGTCGGCAACAAGCGCATCTCGATCACGCCGGGCGATCCGCTCTACGCAGGCATCCCGTTCTTCGGCGATACGCGTGCCGACGTGAACCTGTTCTCGTTCGGCGCGACGGTCCATTGGGACAATCCCAAGCTGGCCGAAGCGGCACCGATCATCCGGAAATACTGAGAGATCAGGGCGGGCCCCAGGCCCGGCGTCCTGACGACAAAGGCCGCGATCGTCGATTGCGGCCTTTTTGGTTTTCAGGCTGGCACGGGAAGCCCGTTCGTCAGGTATGCGCGGCACTGGGCCGCCCGAATATCCCCTCGCCCTGCTCGTCGACGATCTGGCGGCCCTTCTGCAAGGACACTTCCGTCGCGTCGTCCACGGAACCGAGGCGGTCGGCGCGCACGAAACGATGCTGCCGCTCATCGCCGTCGACCACCTTCACGATGGTGCCCGCGACCTGGTACTGGCCGCTCTCCGACTTGTAGGGTTCAGCACGGACCATGAAGCCGTGGTAATCGACCTCGGCCGTCGGGGCGTCTTCTGAAGGAGCTTTTTCTTGAGCGCTGCCGAAAAGGCGCGAGAGCCAGGACATGTCAGTCTAGGTTGAGA
>CAXUKK010000244.1:0-5113 GCA_964251455.1 uncultured Enterovirga sp. | reverse complement strand
AGCTTCTCCGCCATGCTCGAGCAGGCGGTCGGCAGCGTCGCCGAGTCGGGCCGGAAGGCGGAGACGCAGGCCATCGCGGCGGCGAGCGGAAAGGCCGATCTCGTGGACGTGGTCACGGCCGTCGCGGAAAGCGAGACGGCGCTCCAGACCCTCGTCGCCGTGCGCGACAAGGTGATCTCGGCCTACGAAGAGATCCTGCGGATGCCGATCTGATGACCGGACCTGCCATCCTCGATGTCGCGCGCGACGGCATCACGACGTTTCTGAAGGTGAGCGGGCCCTTGATGCTCGTGGCACTGGCCGTCGGGCTGGTGATCTCGCTCGTCCAGGCTCTGACGCAGATCCAGGAGCAGACGCTCATCTTCGTCCCCAAGATCGTGGCCGTGTTCGGGGCCATGCTGCTCTTCCTGCCCTTCATGGCGGATGCGCTCGCGTCGTATATGGGCCGAATCGCGCTCCGCATCGCATCCGGCGGCTAGCGCCGGCCGGCTCGCGGCCGGCGAGGATCGATGACCTTCGCCCTCCCGGAACTCGCCACGCTGTTCATGCTGACCTTCGCCCGGGTCGCTACCCTCGGCATGCTGCTGCCCGGCACCGGCGAGAGGCTGATTCCCGGCCGGATGCGGCTGTCCTTTGCGCTCCTGCTCACGCTCATCCTCCTGCCCCTCGTGCGCGGGCTCTTCCCGCAGGGCGGCGCTCCGGCGATCGTCATCGGGACGCTGATCGGGGAGGTAGCGATCGGGCTGATGCTCGGCCTTGCGACCCGGATGGTCGTCGCGGCACTGCAGACGGCCGGAAACATCGTCGCGCAGGAACTCGGCCTGTCCTTCGCCATGACGATCGACCCGACGCAGGGCGGCGGGCAGGAGGCCTCGATCGGCAACTTCCTGACGCTGCTCGGCGTGACGCTCGTCTTCGCGACCGACCTGCACCACCTGGCGATCGCGGCGATCGGCAACAGCTACGAACTCCTTCCGCCCGCCCGGATGCCTGACACGGGCGATGCCGCCCAGCTCGCGATCGGGGCCGTCGCCCGCGCATTCAAGCTCGCCGTGCAGATTTCGGCCCCGTTCATCGCGTTCGCGTTCCTCTTCAACCTGGGGCTCGGCATCCTGTCGCGGCTGATGCCGCAGATGCAGGTCTTCTTCCTCGCCATGCCGATGACGATCCTGATCGGCGTCCTGGTCCTCCTCGCCTCGCTCGGCATGATGATGAGCGTCTATCTCGGCCACCTCGGGGCCTTCCTCAGCCAGCTTGGGATGGGCTGATGGCAGAGGGCGCCGACCGGGAGGATCGCACAGAAGACCCGACACAGAAGCGGCTCGACGACGCCATCAACCGCGGCGACGTCGCCAAGAGCCAGGAGGTCTCGACCTTTCTCGCTCTGGGCGCGATGACGCTGGCCCTGCTGGTGGCCGGAGGCTGGTCCGGGCAGAGCCTGACGCTCGGCCTGCGCCACTACCTCGGCAACGCGCATCTCGTGCCCGACGGACCTGCCGCCCTGCTGGCCGCCGGACGGGGCGCGCTGCTGATCGGCCTGCAGGCCGCCGCGGTGCCGGTCGGCCTGCTTGTCGTGGCGGCCCTCGCGGGCGGTCTCCTCCAGCATCGCCCGCTGTGGACCTTCGAGCCGCTGAAGCCGCAATTCAGCCGGCTGTCCCCTGGTGCCGGTTTCAAGCGCATCCTCGGCCTTCAGGCCGTGGGTCGCTTCGGCAAGGGCCTCCTCAAGATCCTCATCGTGGGCGCGGTCGCCAGCCTGGCGCTCTGGGGCGAGCGCGACCGCGTGGAGGCGCTGATCACGCTCGAGGCCGCGGACCTTGTCCGGGCCATGATGCAGATCGCGATGCGTCTCCTCACGATCGTCCTGGCGATCTACGCCGTCCTGTCCATTGCCGACTACATAGTCGCCCGCTTCTCCTGGATGAAGCGCCTGCGCATGTCGAAGCAGGAGCTCAAGGACGAGATGAAGGAGCAGGACGGAAACCCGGAGATCAAGGCAAAGCTCCGCCAGCTCCGGGCCCAGCGCCTGCGCAAGCGCATGATGGCCGAGGTGCCCAAGGCCACCGTCGTGATCACCAATCCGACTCACTTTGCCGTCGCGCTGCGCTACGAGAAGGGGCAGGCGGCCCCGATCTGCGTCGCGAAGGGTGTCGACGAGCTCGCTTTGCGCATCCGAAGCGTTGCCGAAGAGCATCAGGTCCCCGTCGTCGAGAACGTGCCTCTGGCCCGAGCCCTGCACGCGGCAGTCGAGATCGACGACGAGATACCCGTCGAGCACTACAAGGCGGTTGCCGAGGTCATCGGCTTCGTCTTGCGGCTCAACCGGCGCGCGTCGTAACCAAGTTCAGCCGGAGGTCGACGCGCCAGCATGGCCGAGTCCACACAAGTCACGAATGGGTTGGCGATCGACCGCTCCGAGCGTCCCGGCTATGTCGGGCTGCTGCTCGCGCTCGGCGGCGTCTTCGTCGCGGCCTTCGCCGGTCTCAGCTTCGTGTCGAACGAGCAGGCGCAGCCGATGATCCTCGGCCTCTTGGCCGTCCTCGCCATGATCGGCGTGTTCTTCGTGTTCGGAATCGCGATCGGGACGGTTCGCTTCGCCGGTGCGAGCGCACGCAACGACCTCACCAAGATCCTGGCCGACACGGCGGCGGACGCCCTCCTGGTCGTGGAGGATTCCGGCCGGGTGATCTACGCCAACGAGAGCTATCTCAAGCTCGCGGGCGCCGAGAAGGGAGCCGAGCTCAGGACCGTCGAGCGGCTGTTCACCGGTGGCGCGGAGATCTCGGAAGCGGTCTACCGGCTCGCCCAGGCGGCGCGAGACGGCAGGGGCAGCACGGAGGAGATCCGGCTCAGCCCGGCGCTTGGCGGCGCGCGCGAGTTCGGCTGGTACCGGCTGAGGGTGCGCCCGATCCCGCGCGGGAGCGGACGCGCGGCCGCGCTCTGGACGGTGACCGAGGTCACCAAGGACCGCGAGCGCCACGAAACCGTGTTCCAGGAACTGCAGCACGCGATCGATTATCTCGATCATGCGCCGGCCGGGTTTCTGTCCACCGACCGTTCCGGCTCCATCGTCTACATGAACGCGACGCTGGCCGAGTGGCTCGGCCACGACCTCGCGAAGGTCGGTTCGGGCGGGCTCAAGCTGCCGGACATCATGCCGGACGCCATCGTGGCGATGCTGATTTCGGCCTCGGGTGCAGCAGGGCAGTCGCGGACGGAGACCCTCGATCTCGACCTTCGCCGACGCCAGGGCGGGTCGCTGCCCGTCCGTCTCTATCATCGGGTCGCGTTCGGCTCCGACGGCAAGGCCGGCCCGTCCCGCACCCTCGTCCTGAACCGCTCGCCCGGCGCGGAACTGGAGGAAGGCCAGCGCGCCGCCGAAGTGCGCTTCGCGCGCTTCTTCAACTCCTCGCCGCTCGCGATCGCGACGCTCGACGCGAATTCCTCCATCGTCGGATCGAACCCGTCCTTCCTGAAGCTGTTCGGCTCGGGCGCCGGCTCGGGCCGCGGCGCGTCACCCTCCGCCCTGGACCTCGTGGCGCCGCCCGATCGGGCGCGGGTCGAGCACGCGCTCACGGCCGCGGCCGCAGGGGAGGGCGGGGCGCTCGATGTCGCGCTCGCCCGCGAGGGCGGCCGGTCCGCGCGGCTGTGGATCAGCGCGGTCGCAGATGCCGATGCCGCGCAGGACGAACGGGCGATCCTCTATGCGCTCGACACGACCGAGCAGCGGCTTTTGGAGCAGCAATTCGCCCAGGCGCAGAAGATGCAGGCCATCGGCCAGCTGGCCGGCGGCGTCGCGCACGATTTCAACAACGTCCTCCAGGCGATCATCGGCTATTCCGACCTGCTGCTGGCGAGCCATCGGCCGACCGATCCGTCCTTCCAGGACCTGATGCAGATCAAGCAGAACGCCAACCGGGCCGCGAGCCTGGTGCGGCAACTGCTCGCCTTTTCGCGGCGTCAGACGCTGCGGCCGGAAACCGTAAAGCTCGGCGAAACGCTCTCGGACCTCTCGCTCCTCCTGAAGCGCCTGCTCGGCGAGCGCGTGCAACTCGAGATGAAGCAGGGCCGCGACCTCTGGTTCGTCAAGGCGGACGTGAACCAGCTCGAACAGGTCATCATCAACCTGGCCGTGAATGCCCGCGATGCGATGCCCGACGGCGGCATCGTGACCATCGCGACCGGCAACGTCGAAGAGGCGGAGGCCCGCCGTCTCGACCTCACCGGCATGCCCGCCGCGGAATACGCGCGCATCGACGTCACCGATACGGGCACCGGCATTCCGCCGGACATTCTCGACCAGATTTTCGAGCCCTTCTTCACGACGAAAGAGCTCGGAAAAGGAACGGGCCTCGGTCTCTCGACGGTGTTCGGCATCGTGAAGCAGTCCGGCGGCTTCATCTATGTCGACTCGGAGCTGGGCAAGGGAACGACCTTCTCCATCTACCTGCCGCGCTATACGCCGGAGCCCGAGACGGAGCCGAAGCCGGACCTGCCGCCGGAGAAGCGCGCCGCCGACATGACGGGCCAGGGCACGGTCCTGCTCGTCGAGGACGAGGATGCCGTCCGGGCCGTCAACGCGCGCGCGCTCTCGGCGCGTGGCTACACGGTGCTGGAGGCGGCGTCGGGCGTGGAGGCGCTCGAGATCGTCGATGGTCACGAAGGCACGATCGACCTCGTGGTCTCCGACGTGGTGATGCCGGAGATGGATGGTCCGACGCTGCTCGGGGAACTCAGGAAGCGTCGGTCGGACCTGAAGATCATCTTCGTGTCCGGCTACGCCGAGGACGCCTTCGCCAAGCACCTGCCCGAGGGCGAGACCTTCGCATTCCTGGCGAAGCCCTTCAGCCTCAAGCAGTTGGTCGAGACTGTGAAAGGCGCGATTCAACGCTGACGGGCCGATCCAGGCCGGGCGAGGGGGGCGGGACCGGCCTGAGCCGCCGGCCCGCGATGGCAGGCAGGACGACGCCCGGCGATGGGGCGAGCCCCGTCTCGCTCGATTACGTCTCCGGGCGGCAGAGCGCAGTTGACAATCTAGGAATATATGCAGTATAGCCCGTCCGTCCTCTTCGCCGAGGGGCGCTCTCGCGAGGCGTCGTTGATAGCGGAAGAGGAT
>CAXUKK010000243.1:0-5230 GCA_964251455.1 uncultured Enterovirga sp. | reverse complement strand
ACCCTGTTCCGGGCGGTCGAGATCGACGGCGAGCCGTTCTGGGACGGCGGCTATTCGGGCAATCCACCGCTCTTTCCAGTCTTCTACGCGGCACGCTGCGACGACGTCCTCCTCGTGCAGATCAACCCGATCGAGCGGCGCGAGACGCCGCATACCGCGACCGAGATCCAGAACCGGCTGACCGAGATCAACTTCAACGCGGGCCTGCTGCGCGAGCTGCGCGTGATCGAGTTCGTCAGCCGGCTGATCGACGACGGCAAGCTCTCGCGCGACGAATACAAGCGCGTACTGATGCATCGCATCGACGGGCACGGATTCCTCGACCGCTTCGCCGCATCGTCACGGCTGAGCCCGGACTGGGACATGTTCGTCCAGTTGCGGGACCTCGGCCGGAGCGCCGCATCCGCCTGGCTCGAGCAGCACTACGATTCGGTCGGGCGCGAGAGCACGCTCGACATGAAGGCGACCTACGCCTGAGCCGGCTTCCGGACGTGGCCGAGATCAACGGGCCCGTCGGTCAGGATCCAGGAATCCGGATGGTCCGGATCGTTGCGTATGGTCAGCGTCAGTTCGTGTTCCGTCACCACGCAGGCATGGCACTGATAGGCGTAATGCTGGCCGTCATCCGTCGTCATCGGCAGCGAGCAGGTGAAGCAGACGAGGCGTTTGGTGCGGGCGCGGGGCATCCCGGGACCATAACGGCCACGGTCTGCGGAAGAAGGTGGCCGACGGGATATCCCCAGCCTTCCCGCGCGGCGGAGCGCCGCGCTTCCGGTTCGGGGAGAGAAGCGGCCCTCGCGTGCTTATTGCTGCGTGCTAGACGTTGTCCGAAGCAGGCGGATCCGATGCGCGCAGCCACACCTCTCCTCTGGCGCGCCGGACTTGCGGCGGCCGTGTTCACCTGGACGTCGGCCCTCTCGGGCGCCGCCCCGCTTCCGCCGGGCCGGCCGACGGAATTCGGACGCGGCGGGACGACACCGCCGACGCCCCCCTCCCCGCCCCTGCCGGTCCCGCCCGCTGCTCCGGCCCCGACTGCCACGCCTGCGGCGCCTCCGGACACGAGTTGCCTCGATGCGCTACGGGCGGCCGGGGTGACCGCCGAGCCGGCGCCACAGCCGAAGCCAGATGACCAGTCCTGCCAGATCGAGGTCCCTGTCCGGCTCACCGCCCTGTCGCTGCCGGGCGGCAAGAATTCGGTCGCGATGCCCGATGCGCCGGTCGTGGCGTGCCGGTTTGCGCGCCCGTTCGCGGATTGGCTGAGCGACATCGCCGTGCCTGTCCTCGGGACGGCCCGCGGGACGCCCCTCAAGGCGGTCCGAACCGGCCCGGGGTTCGAATGCCGGAGCCGCAATCGGCAGGAGGGCGCGAAGCCCAGCGCCCATGGGATCGGCCTGGCGATCGACATCGCGGCGTTCGAGTTCGCAACCGGCCCTGCCCTGACCGTCAAGCCGGACGGACATTCAGCGATGGATGGAGCGGCCCTGGGAGGCGTCAGGCAGGCCGCATGCGGCTGGTTCACGACCGTGCTTGGGCCGGGGTCGGACCCGTACCATGGCGACCATCTTCACCTGGATATCCAGCAGCACGGATCCAGCGACCGCTATCGGATCTGCCAGTAAGCACGCAATTTCGGCGTGTTCTGCACACCACGTGCGCAGGCACACGTTCGTATGACTTGATGGAATGTGCACTGCACCATAGTTTAGGAACACGTGATGCGGCGCTGATGCGCGGCATTGCTGCCCTCCTTGGGCGTTTCCTCCCTAGACTTGGGCCGCGCTTGTCGCGGCCCTTTTTTCTTTGAAATCAGGTCCGCGCAAGGGAGAGCGGTGGCGCGACGTCCTCAAGCGACCGCCCCTCCGCCGCCACGCCCCACCGCCATTGCACGAAGGCCGCAACGGCCATCACGGCCGATCCGAAGAGATAGCCGCCGAAGACGGCCTCCCGCGATCCCGTCTCGACAAGGGCACCGAAGATGACGGGGCCCAGCGCACCCCCTAGACCCGTGCCTAGCGCATAGAACGCCGCGATCGCGAGCGCCCTGACTTCGAGCGGGAATGTTTCGCCGACGGTCAGATAGGCCGAGCTTGCTGCGGCCGATGCGAAGAAGAACACGACCATCCAGGCGAGTGTCTGCTGCGTGGCGGTCAGCATGCCCTGCTGAAACATCCAGCCCGAGATCGCGAGAAGCAGGCCGGAGATCAGGTACGTCCCCGAAATCATCAGCCTGCGTCCCGCCGTATCGAAGAGGGGGCCGAGGAAAACCGGGCCGAGGAAGTTTCCGACCGCGAAGGGCAGGATGTAGAGCCCGACCTTGTCGGACGCGATGCCGTAGAAATCGGTCAGCACCAGCGCATAGGTGAAGAATACGGCGTTGTAGAAGAACGCCTGAGCGCTCATCAGGGTCAAGCCGACGAGCGCTCGCCGCCGGTACAGGTGGAAGAGGGTGTGGAACACCTCGCGGAGCGGCGTGTGCGTTCTGGCATGCAGGGCGACCTTGGGCCCGGTATGAGGCGCAAGCACCCCTCCGGCATGGGTCTCGATCGTGCGGACGATCGCCTCGCCCTCGGCGGCCCGGCCATGCGTCACGAGCCAGCGCGGGCTTTCCGGGATGAAGGTGCGCAGAAACAGGATGATAAGGCCGAGCGCAGCGCCAATCCCGAACGCGATGCGCCAACCGAGATCGGGTGCGAAATGCGCCGGATCGAGCAGCACGATGGACCCGAGCGCGCCGAGCGCGGCGCCGATCCAGAACGAGCCGTTGACGATCAGGTCGGTGCGGCCGCGATACTTAGCGGGGATGAATTCCTGGATCGTGGAGTTGATCGCCGTGTACTCGCCACCAATTCCCGCCCCGGTGAAGAACCGGAACAGGCAGAAGCTCCAGAGATTCCAGGAGAACGCCGTCAGGCCCGTCGCGACGAGATAGACGGCGAGCGTGATGAAGAAGAGCTTCTTTCGTCCGAGCCGGTCGGTGAGCCAGCCGAAGAACAGCGCGCCCAACACCGCGCCGACCAGGTAGGCGGTCCCGGCAAGGCCGATATCGGTGTTGCTGAAACGCAGTGAAGGGCTTTCCTTCAGGGCACCCGACAGAGCGCCCGCGAGCGTCACCTCCAGGCCATCGAGCACCCAGGTGATCCCAAGCGCGACGATGATCAGGGTGTGAAACCGGTTCCAGCTGAGCCGGTCGAGCCGCGCCGGGATGTCGGTCTCGATAACGGTGCCTGAGCTAGCCACCCTCGCGGAACTCGGGGTAGAGCGTCATGCCGCCGTCGACGAAAAGGCTCGCGCCCGTCACGTAGTCCGAGTGGTCTGAGGCGAGCCAGACGGCGGCATTGGCGATATCCTCCGGTTCGCCGATCCGGCCATAGGGGACGAGCTTCAAGAGCTTCTCCAGCGCCTCCGGCGTTTCCCAGGCTTCCTTGTTGATCGGCGTCCTGATGGCGCCGGGCGCGATGGAGTTGATGCGGATTTTCTTCTCCGCATATTCCTGGGCAAGCGACTGCATCATCAGCATCACGCCGCCCTTCGAGGCCGCGTAGTTCACGTGGCCGGCCCACATGATGCGCTCGTGCACGGACGACATGCAGATGATCTTGCCCGCCGCGCGGCTGACCTCCGGCCGAACGCCGCGGGACAGATACTCGCGGATGGCGGCGCGGCAGCACAGGAACTGCCCGGTGAGGTTCACGTCGATGACCTTGCGCCAATCGTCGAGCGACATCTCGTGCGCCGGCGCGTCGCGTTGCAGGCCGGCATTCGCGACGAGGATGTGGAAGGTGCCGAAGCGCTCCTTCGTCTGCCCGAACAGGCTCTCGACATCCGCCTCCACGGACACGTCGGCGTGGACCGTGAGTGCCTCGCTACCCGCCTCGGCGATGGCCGCGGCGGTCTTCGTCGCACCCTCCTCGTCGCCGCGGTAATTCACGACGACGCTGGCCCCGGCTGCGCCGAGCGCAATGGCGACCGCCTGCCCGATGCCGGACGAGGCGCCCGTCACGATCGCGACTTGGCCCGAGAGGTCCAGAACCGGTTTTGCCATGTGTCAGCCCACCCGTTCCAAGATCAGCGTCGCGAGCGGAGGCAGCGTGAGGCTGAGGCAGTACGGATGTCCGTGCGCTTCGCACTCGACGGCCGCCACCCCGCCCTGGTTCCCCACATTCGACCCGCCATAGGTTGCCGCGTCGGTATTCACGGCCTCCCGGTAGAAGCCCGGAAGCGGCACGCCGATCCGGTAGCCCTCACGCGGGATGGGCGTAAAATTCGACACGACGATCGCGATCTTGTCCGGGTCCTCGCCGCGCCGCAGCCAGGCGATGACCGAGTTCTCGGCATCGTCCGACACGAGCCATTGGAAACCGCTCGCCTCGGCATCGCGCTCGTGCAGCGCCGGGATGGTCTGGAAGGCGCGGTTGAGGTCGCCGATCAGGTTCTTGACGCCGCGGTGGTATCCGTCCTCAAGCAGGTGCCAGTCGAGCGACGTGTCATGGTTCCACTCGCGCTCCTGGCCGAACTCGCTCCCCATGAAGAGGAGCTTCTTGCCAGGATGGCCCCACATGAAGCCGTAATAGGCTCGAAGGTTGGCGAATTTCTGCCAGCGATCGCCCGGCATCTTGCCGAGGATCGAGCCTTTTCCGTGCACGACCTCGTCATGCGAGAGCGGCAGGACGAAGTTCTCAGAGAACGCGTACAGCATCCCGAAAGTCAGGTGGTGGTGGTGATAGCGCCGGTGCACGGGCTCCTTCGACATGAATAGGAGCGTGTCGTGCATCCAGCCCATGTTCCACTTGAAGCCGAAGCCGAGCCCGCCCGTATAGGTCGGGTGCGACACGCCGGGCCATGACGTGGATTCCTCGGCAAGCGTCATCGCGCCGGGATCCGCCTCGTAGACCGTCTCGTTCATCCTGCGCAGGAAGTCGATTGCCTCGAGGTTCTCGTTGCCGCCGAACTTGTTCGGCACCCACTCCCCGTGCTTGCGGGAATAGTCGAGGTAGAGCATCGACGCGACCGCATCGACCCGGAGCCCGTCCAGGTGGTAGCGCTCGAGCCAGAAGCGGGCATTGGCGACCAGGAAGGCCTGAACTTCGGCTCGGCCGTAATTGTAGATGTAGGTTCCCCAGTCCTGGTGAAACCCCTGGCGCGGGTCGGCATGTTCGTAGAGATGCGTCCCGGCGAACAGCCCGAGCCAGTGCGGATTGTTCGGGAAGTGCCCCGGCACCCAGTCGAGAAT
>CAXUKK010000242.1:3713-5256 GCA_964251455.1 uncultured Enterovirga sp. | reverse complement strand
AGGGACGCGACCTCCGGCTTGAAGTGAGCAGCAGGTCCGACCCGCTCCTGCACCAGCATGGTAGGCGCGCCGCCCGTCGTGATGTTTACGACGGCGTCCGTGCGCTGCTTGATTACCTGAAGAAAGGGCTTGAATGCTTCCGGGCGCTGGTCCGGCCGTCCGGTTTGCGGGTCGCGGGCATGAAGGTGCACGATCGCGGCGCCAGCCTCTGCCGCTGACACCGCTGCGTCGGCGATCTCCTCCGGCGTAATCGGCAGATGCGGCGACATCGATGGGGTGTGAATTGCACCCGTGACGGCGCAGGTGATGATCACCTTCTTGGCCATGCTTCCTCCTTATGGGCCGTCTACGGCGACCCTTATTGAGCCTTAACTCAGTTCATAGTGAGTGCATTGTCAATAGCGGAATCCGGGGTTAGACCGATTTCGTTCAGGAGGCGTTCGGAGCCGATTTCAAGGTGAAAGCAGAGACCGAGACCGGCGCGGCTGGCCGACCCAGGACTGCTGGCAGAAACAAGCCGCGTCAGCCCCAAGCCGAAACGTCAAAGCAGGCCCGTAGCAGCCGCATGGACCCCGAGCTGAGAACCCGGATGATCCTGGAAGCAGCTACAAACTACTTTGCGGAGCATGGATTCACGGCTCAGATAAAGGATTTAGCTCAGCAGATCGGAGTTTCTGAGGCACTCATCTTCAGGTACTTCGGGACGAAGCAGAACTTGATTGAGGAAGTTTATCACAGCGTATTTCTAGAGAGGTGGTCGGGAGAGTGGGAGATTGGACTCCAGGATCGCTCCCGTCCCCTACGGGACAGGCTTGAAGCCTTTTATCTCTCGTACCTTGAGGCCGTCGATGATCCGCGTTGGATCCGTGTCTCGGTCCTGGCCGGTCTTGCCGGCCACGATATCATCAAGCGTTATGTTCAAACCCACGTGGACCATCTGCTCGAAGCCATCACGCGAGAATTGAGTGCCGAGTGGAAAGTGCCGGAACGGGAAGGCGACACGACACCGGATCTTGAGCTTGCATGGCACCTACACTCAACATTCATTTACTTCCTAATCCGAAAGCACATCCACCGCGTACGCGTCAGCGACGATCGGGCCAAGCTGGTTTCTCAGGTGGTCGAAAATTTTCTTGAAGGATGTCGGTCCTCGTTGAAGCCGACGAGGTCTCGTCATCGTGCATCGGTCGCCTCACCGTCGCGGACCGCGAAAAAGCGCGAACCGTCGGCGAGCTAGCACAGGTAGTAGGCCCGTTACACGCCGGGGCGACGGCCCTGGACGCTGGAAGTCGACGCCCCGCCGATTATGGATCTATCGACAGGAATGCCGTCGAAAACCCGCCAGCGCGGATTGCTGACCGGGTTTGACGTTAAGCGCCTTGGGTGCGACCATCTGATCCCGAGCCGGAATGCGATCTCTTCCGAGTTAGTTCGGCCGTAACATGAAGAATCAGAAATCGCGCTACTTCGGGCGTCATCTTGCGTCCAGAGATGCGACGGGCCGGCGCTGCTGATTACTTGTTGCGGTCGCGCTCCCGGAGCC
>CAXUKK010000242.1:0-3703 GCA_964251455.1 uncultured Enterovirga sp. | reverse complement strand
GGCAGAGATTCCGGAGGTTTGCTTTCAGCTGAGCAGTGCCGGCGAGGTTGGCTCCGCGACCTTGCTTGTAACCACGCCGTTAACCGCAGGCCGATTCGGGCCTCCGAGCAGCACTGCTAAGTGCCTGTTTCGCTTGGCGATCCCGGGATGACTCGAACATCCGACCTTCGGTTTAGGAAACCGCTGCTCTATCCTGCTGAGCTACGGGACCGCGCGAAGGCGCGATCTAGCATAGGATGGGGCTCGCACCAACGGCCAGGACCCGCATGATCACCCGGCTCGCAACCTCGTTCTGTCTCCTGGCCATCGTTGTGGGCACGTCCGTCGAGGCCGCCGAGGCCTCTCGCCCGGTTTTCACCTGCGAGGAGCAGGTGTCAGAGGGGCTGATCGCAGGCGTGAGCCGCGAGGGCGAGCTTCGCCTTGCGGATTCGAGGCTCCTGCGGCTTGCAGACCTTCGCCTCTCGCCGCCGGACAGCGAGGCCGGCCGACGCGGGCTCGCCTGGCTCGGCTCGCTCGCCGGCAGCCCGATCCGGATCCGCGAAGTCGGCCCGCCGGACCGGTGGGACCGGGCGGCCGCCCATCTCGAACTTGCCGGCCAGCCTCCGATCGATATCGGCGAACTTCTCGTCTCGGAGGGTCTCGCGGTCGTCGATCCGGGACAGCGCGATCTCCTCTGCCGACCCGAGATGCTCGCGGCAGAGAACCGCGCCCGGCAAGACCGCATCGGACATTGGCGGGAGGGTGCCTGGCCCATCCGGGCCTCTGCGCTGGATACGCTGGAGCAGGCGGCCGGGAGCTTCGCGATCGTCGAAGGGCGGGTCGTCAGCGTCGGCGAGAGGCGGGAACGGACCTATCTCAATTTCGGCCGTGACTGGGCGCGCGACTTCAATGTCACGATCCCGCGACGGAGCTGGGACGCCTTGAAGGCGCGAGGCGTCTCGGCCGCTTCGCTGACCGGGAGCGTGGTCAGGGTGCGCGGCACGCTGGACAAGCGGCGCACGCCGACCCTGGACCTGACCGTGCCCGATATGCTGGAGATCGTGGACGCATCGGCGCGGCGAACGGCGAGAGAATGACGCGGGACGAGACCCTCACCTTAAGGGAGGCCGGCGCCGCCGATTGGGAGGCGGTAGCCGCGCTCCACATCGCGAGCTGGCGCTCGGCGTATCGCGGCATGCTGCGGGAGAGCTATCTCGACGACACGATCGAAGCCGAACGCCGGGCGATCTGGCAGGCCCGCTTCGCCGGAGGGCCCAGGCAGGACCAGATTGTCGTGGTCGCCGAGGACGGGACGGGCTTCGTCGCGCTCGCCTGCATCCTGACGGGCCAGGATCGGAGGTGGGGCTCGCTCATCGACAACCTGCATGTCCGGCCCGACCGCAAACGGGGCGGCATCGGGCGTGCCGTGCTGGCCGAGGCGACGCGCCGCATCCCGGCGCACCATGCGGCGACGCCGCTGCACCTCACGGTGCTGGAAGCAAACCGGGCGGCGCAGGCCGCCTATGAGAGCTGGGGTGGCGCGCTGTCCGAGCGGCTCGAGGCCGCCATGCCCGACGGGCAGACGCTGCCCGTGCGTCGCTATTCCTGGGAGAGCCCGGCAGCTCTTCTCGCCAGACTGGCCCGGACATGAAAAAGCCCGGCCGAGGCCGGGCTTGAATCGCGTCGGAGAACGAAGGGGCTTCAGGCCGCCTCTTCCTGCAGGTCGCCCGCCTCGACCTCGACGGCCTCGCCCGGCTTCGCACGTTTCGGAGCCTTGGCGAGGCTCGCCTCGATGAGCTTCGTCGCCTCCGTATCCGTGATCTTGTTCACGTGAGCGAGTTCGCGAGTGACGCGATCGAGGGCCGCCTCGTAGAGCTGGCGCTCGCTATATGATTGCTCCGGCTGCGAATCCGCCCGGTGCAGGTCGCGCACGACCTCCGCCACCGCCATCAGATCGCCCGAGTTGATCTTGGCCTCGTATTCCTGGGCACGGCGCGACCACATGGTGCGCTTGATGCGAGCGCGGCCGGTGAGCACGTCGAGGGCCTTCTGCATCTCGGCCGACTCGGCAAGCTTGCGCATTCCCACGCTCGCCGCCTTCGCGGTCGGGACGCGCAGGACCATCTTGTCCTTGTCGAACGACACCACGAAGAGCTCGAGCTTGAACCCGGCGATCTCCTGCTCCTCGATCGCCGTGATGCGGCCGACGCCATGCGCCGGGTACACGACCGATTCACCAGTCTTGAAGCCCTGACGCGCGGCGGTCTTCTTCGGGATCGTCATGCGGGACAAGCCTCCTGTTGCACCCGGTCGAGGTCCGGGCGATATGATGATCCGTTCGCGGATCGATAAAATCTGGGGCGAAGACATCTCAACCTGTCTTCACGAATTGGCGCACTCACATCCATCGCTGAACGAGCCAAAGAAGTATCGGCCGGACGCCCGACCTCTCCTTCGATGGATGCTGATCTGAGACACCGCCACGTTGTTCGGCGGCACGTCTCCTGAATACCACAGATCGGCCGAAAATCAAAGGGAATCAGCCAACCGCCGAATTCGGCCGGCCGGCAACCCACAACCCAAATCGACCGCCTGCGGCGGATGCAACGCAGCTCGCCTTCCGGTATGACGGGCCCATGCATGGCCGCGGAGCGGCCGCCACCAAGCCCCGAGGAGGATCCAGATGAGCCAGGCTCTGCAGAACTACGAGCCCGCAGCCGCCAAGGCGCCGTCCTCCAGCTTCGTATGGGAGGATCCCTTCCTTCTCGACGACCAGCTGACCGACGACGAGCGCATGATCCGCGACACGGCACGGCAATTCGCGCAGGAGCGGCTCCTGCCCGGCATCGTCGAGGCCTACGCCAACGAGATCACCGACCGGTCGATCTTCAACGCCATGGGCGAGCTCGGCCTCCTCGGCGTGACGCTCCCGGAGGAGTATGGCTGCGCGGGTGCGAGCTACGTCGCCTACGGCCTCGTCGCGCGCGAGGTGGAGCGCGTCGACAGCGGCTACCGCTCGATGATGAGCGTGCAGTCCTCGCTCGTCATGTACCCGATCTACGCCTATGGCGACGAGAACCAACGCAAGAAGTACCTGCCGAAGCTCGCGTCCGGCGAATGGGTCGGCTGCTTCGGCCTGACGGAGCCCGATGCCGGCTCCGACCCGGCCGGCATGAAGACGCGGGCCGTCAAGACGGCGACCGGCTACGTCATTTCCGGCGCCAAGACCTGGATCTCCAATTCCCCGATCGCCGACGTCTTCGTCGTGTGGGCGAAATCGGCCGCGCATGGCGACCAGATCCGCGGCTTCGTGCTGGAGAAGGGCATGAAGGGCCTCTCTGCCCCGAAGATCTCGGGCAAGCTGTCGCTGCGCGCCTCGATCACGGGCGAGATCGTGATGGACGAGGTCGAACTCGGCGAGGATGCGCTCCTGCCGAACGTCTCCGGCCTCAAGGGCCCGTTCGGCTGCCTCAACCGCGCCCGCTACGGCATCTCCTGGGGCGCTCTCGGCGCGGCGGAGGATTGCTGGCACCGGGCGCGCCAGTACACGCTGGATCGCAAGCAGTTCAACCGGCCGCTGGCGCAGACGCAGCTCGTGCAGAAGAAGCTCGCGGACATGCAGACCGAAATCACGCTCGGCCTCCAGGCCTCGCTCCGCGTCGGCCGCCTCTTCGACGAGGGCAAGATGGCGCCCGAGATGATCTCGCTCGTGAAGCGCAACAAT
>CAXUKK010000241.1:0-5259 GCA_964251455.1 uncultured Enterovirga sp. | reverse complement strand
TATCTGCACATGGCGGCCGACGCGGCGGTCTCGGCCGGTGTCGTGGTCGCCGGGTTCGTGATCCTCATGACGGGCTGGCTCTGGCTCGATCCGGTCGTCAGCCTCCTCATCAATGGCGTGATCGTCTGGGGAACATGGAGCCTGCTCCGCGAAAGCGTGGTGATGTCGCTGGCGGCGGTGCCGGCCGGCATTGATCCGGTGGCGGTGCGCTCATATCTGGCCGGACGGCCGGGCGTGACCGAACTCCACGACCTGCACATCTGGCCGATGTCGACGACCGAGACTGCGCTCACCGCGCATCTCTGCATGCCGGCCGGTCATCCGGGCGACGCCTTCCTGATGGAGCTCGCGTCCGACCTGAAAGCCCGCTTCGCGATCGGCCATGTTACGCTTCAAGTCGAGACCGACCCGAATACGGTGTGCGTCCTGGCGCCGGAGCACGTAGTCTAGCACCGCGCCCGAGATCGTGATCGCCGCCACATGCTGCGACGGGAGTGAAACCGGCCCGCCGGCGTCTACATCCCGGGCTCGGCACTGAATGGATCAACGATGGCCACCTCGTCCCTCGCTTTGTGGCTCGACCGCAAGGGCAGGTTGTCCTGGCTCCGTGTCGCGACGCTCGCGATCCTCGTCTGGCCGGCGCTCCTCGCCGCCTTCGACGCGAGCCGCGGCGCGCTCGGCGGGAGGCCGCTGAATGAGGTGATTCACCGCTCTGGCTGGTGGGCGCTCGTATTCCTGTTCGTGTCGCTCGCGGTCACGCCACTCCGGCAATCGGCCGGCTTCGCGCGCCTGTTCGACGTGCGTCGGATGATCGGCGTCGCCTCCTTCTGCTACGCGGCCGCACACCTGACGCTCTATGTCGTCGACCAGAAGTACGATCTCGTGAAGGTCGCGACCGAGATCGTGTCACGGATCTATCTCACGATCGGGTTCGTGGCGCTGCTCGGGCTGACGGCACTCGCCGTCACGTCGAACGACACGATGCTGAAGCGGCTCGGCGGCCTGAAATGGCGGCGGCTGCATCAGCTCGCCTACGTAATCACGCTCCTCGCCATCATCCACTTTTTCCAGCAGACCAAGGCCGACATTACCCAGCCGATCCTCTTCGCCGGGCTTGCCGCCTGGCTGGCGGGCTATCGCATCCTGGCCCGGGCCGGGGAGGGCGCCTTGTCCTGGCCGGGGCTCCTCGGTCTCGCGCTCGGCACAGCGACCCTGACCTTCGCGGCGGATTGCGTCGCATTGTGGCTTACGGCCGGCAGGCCGCCCTTCCTGGATTTCCTGCCGCTTTATGCCCACGCGATCCTCGATCCCGATCTCGGGCTGCGGCCGGGCTGGCCGGTCCTTGCGGCGGGCCTTGTCGTTGCGGCGCTGGCTGCACTGCAGGTGTGGCGCCGGCGAGCGGCCCGGCCGCTACGGCCCGCTGCAAATGTCGCGGGAAGCGGCATCGCGGAAAGCCGGCCCTAGCGGATAAGCCGGGTCCTGATTTCCACAGGCTGCCCGGCCTTTGGCGACGTGTCAGGCCCAAGATGGCCATCGTGTCAGGGGTGCCTCCGCATTCCCACCAACGTCGCCGTTGGCAAGCCCGCGTCCTCTGCCCTAGACATCGGAGCGAAGACCGCGAGAGCGCGGCGATATTCCGGAGGAACGTATGCGCGGCCTGATGCAGGACTGGCCTCTGCTGATCCACAAGGTCATCGACTACGCCGGGACCGAGCATCCTAAGCGGAGCGTGGTGTCGCGCTCGGTCGAGGGGCCGATGCACCGGACGGATTATGCCGCCGTGCGGGCGCGCTCGCTGAAGGTGGCGAAGCGCCTGGCAATGGACGGGATCGGGCTCGGCGACCGCGTCGCGACGCTTGCCTGGAACACCTGGCGCCACCTTGAAGCCTGGTACGGCATCACGGGCGTCGGCGCGATCTATCACACGGTCAATCCGCGGCTCTTCGAGGACCAGATCGTCTTCATCATGAGCCACGCAGAGGACCGCGTCCTGTTCCTGGACCTGACCTTCGTGCCCTTGGTGGAGAAGATCGCCGCGCGGCTGCCCTTCATCGAGCGCTACGTTGTTCTGACCGACGCGGCGCACATGCCCGAGACGGTGCTCCGCAACGCCGTCGCCTACGAGGATTGGCTGGCCGAGGCGGATGGCGATTTCCGCTGGCTTCCCGTCGACGAGACCACGGCGGCGGGCCTCTGCTATACGTCCGGCACGACGGGCGAGCCGAAGGGCGTGCTCTACTCGCACCGCTCCAACGTGCTCCACGCCATGATGACCGTCATGCCGGACGCGTTCGGGCTCTCGACCCGCGACGTCGTCATGCCGGTCGTGCCGCTATTCCACGCGAATAGCTGGTCGCTCGCCTTTGCGGCCCCGATGGCCGGGTCGAGCCTCGTCATGCCCGGGCCGAAGCTCGACGGTGCCTCGATCTACGACATCCTCACGACCGAGAAGGTGACCTTCACGGCGGCCGTGCCGACCATCTGGTTCTCGCTCCTGCAACACCTCGACCAGACAGGCGGCAAGCTCCCCGACCTGACGCGTGTCGCGATCGGCGGCTCGGCCTGCCCGCGCGCCGTCGTCGAAGCATTCGAGAGGCGGTTCGATGTGCCCGTCCTCCATGCCTGGGGCATGACCGAGATGAGCCCGGTCGGGTCGATCTGCTCCATCAAGCCCGAGGTGCACTCGGACGAGTACGAGAAGCTCCTCGACGTGAAGGTGACACAGGGCTACGCGCCCTTCGGCGTCGAGTGGAAGATCACGGACGATTCCGGGACCGATCTGCCCCATGACGGCAAGACCTTCGGGCGCCTGAAGGTGCGCGGCACCGCCGTCGTGCGCCGCTACTTCAAGCGCGAGGACGACGAGATCCTGGACGGCGAGGGCTATTTCGATACCGGCGACGTCGCGACGCTCGACGAGCACGGCTACATGCGGATCACCGACCGCTCGAAGGACGTCATCAAGTCCGGCGGAGAGTGGATCTCGTCCATCGAGCTCGAGAACCTGGCCGTCGGCCACCCCGACGTGGCCGAGGCGGCCGTCATCGGCATCCACCACCCGAAATGGGACGAGCGCCCGCTCCTCATCGTCGTGCCGAAGCCCGGCCGCGAGCCGAAGAAGGACGACGTGCTCGAATTCCTGCGGCCGCAGATCGCCAAGTGGTGGATGCCGGACGATGTCGTCGTCGTGCCCGACATCCCGCATACCGCGACGGGCAAGATCCAGAAGACGACGTTGCGCGACCGCTTCCGCGACTATCGCCTGCCGACGGTCGCGTGAGCGGCCGGGCGGGAGCGTGAGCCGGATGGGACCCATCTTCCTCACCCATTCGCCCGACATGCTCGCCAAGTATTACGGCGAGCGGGCCGTCACGGCTCTCCGCGAGATGACAGAGGTGCGGATCAATCCCACCGGCGCGGTGCTCGATACCGCCGGGCTGATCGAGCACGCTGGCGGCTGTCCGATCATCGTCTCCGACCGGCAGACGGCGGCGCCAGCCGCGTTCTTCGAGGCAGCCTCGGACGTCGTGGCGTTCCTCCGCTGCGCGGTCGATATCCGCAACATCGACGTGGAAGCCGCGAGCCGGAACGGCGTGCTCGTGACGCACGCGACGCCCGGCTTCATGACCTCGGTCGCCGAAATGGCGGTCGGGTTCATGATCGACCTGGCCCGCGGCATCTCGCGCGCCGTCGGAGAGTACCGCTCAGGCCGGGACGCCGAGCCGCGGGTCGGTCGGCAGTTGAAAGGCGCGACGCTGGGCATCATCGGCTACGGGGCCATCTCGGAGACGCTCGCGCCGATCGCGGTCGCGCTCGGGATGCAGGTTCTCGTCTTCGATCCCTACAAGCGGGTCGAGGGCCCCGGCCTGGCGCAGCTCGGGCTTGAAGAGCTTCTCGCCGCGTCCGACTTCGTCTGCTGCCTCGCGGTCGCGACGGGCGAGACCGAGAACCTGATGGACGCAGACCGGTTCAGGAAGATGCGGCAGGGCGCCTTTTTTCTGAACCTGTCGCGCGGCAACCTGGTCGACGAAGCTGCGCTCGAGCAGGCGCTCGAGTCGGGGCACCTCGCGGGCGCCGCCATGGATGTCGGCCGTGCGCCTGACCAGAAGCCGTCGCTCGCTCTAGCGACCCGGCCGGACGTGATCGCGACGCCGCATGTCGCCGGGCTCACCCCGGACGCGATCGAGCATCAGGCCTTCGACACGGTCGGGCAGGTGAGGGCGCTTCTGGAAGGCAAGATGCCGTCGGGTGCGGTCAACCAGGGCTCCACTCACCGCATCGTGCGCTTGCGCGCCTGATCCACTTCAGCAATGTCCATCAGGGTGGCTGTTGCACTTCTTCTTTGTGCCACCGCCTTAGAGGTCCCTTAACCATGCCATGGCTGAATGGATGAAGGTGAACGGCAGATTCGACCGACACGGCGGGGCCGCCTAATGTGCAGCGATGCACGGCGGGTCCATGTCGAGAGTGTCTCCGCCGGGCACGCGTAACGCCGAGTCGCGTCCCATGCTGCGTATCTTTGCTTCCGCCCACCGTGGCGGCTCGACGTCCGCCGGCCGCTCGCTCCTCCGCGTTGCGCTGACCACCGCGGTTGCCGTACCGGTGCTGCTGGGGATCACGGCCGGGCTCGGGTTCCTGACCATTCCCTCCCGCCACCATGCCGATGTCGAGGCGACCGGAAGCCTGCCCAAGGCAGGGCTCGCGATCGACGCGAGGCTTCTCGATCCCGCCCCGCTGGTGGTACCCAACACGGCCCGCGGTTTTGCGACGGCGCCACTCTCAGCCGGCCTCACGCCGGTCCGCACGGCAGCCCTGCCACCGCAGCCCAAGCTCGAGCCTGCTCGGCCCGTCCTGCCGAACTCGGCCTCCGTCGCAGAGGCGGCACGCTCCTCGCAAGCTGCCATGGCTATTCCGCTGCCTGTGCCGCGTCCGCCGGAGTTCGGGGCTGCGGCATCGGCGGCTACCCCGGCGATCGCCCGCGCGCCTGCCCGCACCCCGCGGCGCACGAAGGCGGCCCGGCTTGCCGCACCGCCCGCGGACGAGAGGTCCTGGTTCGAGAAGCTGTTCGACATCAATTCGGCGACCCCGCCCAGCGTGTCCTATACGGCTCTCGACAACCGTCCGGCCGAGGTGGCGATGCCTCGTGCCCGCCTCAGCCCGAGCCCGCTTTCGAACCCATCGGCTGACGCCGGCACGGCGATCTACGACATCACCGCCCGGACCGTGACCCTGCCGAATGGCGAGCGGCTGGAGGCGCAT
>CAXUKK010000240.1:3518-5264 GCA_964251455.1 uncultured Enterovirga sp. | reverse complement strand
CTAGCGCGTCACTTCGTGATCCTCACCGAGACCGGGTCGCTGCCGGGGAACGTCTCGTCGATGGCGTTGTCGAGCTTCTCATCCAGGTTCTCGTGAGAATTCTCCGCCAGCGTGTGATCTTTCGGGCTGCCCTCGGGCGCCTTCTTGTCGTGGGCTTCGGGCTCGTGCGGCGTCTCGTTATCCAGGCTCATCATAGTCTCCGTACGGAATCTCACGCCCGGCAACGCACGTCAGGCGAAACCGATCCAGCCCCGTTCGTCGTTCAGGTTCGAAGAGCGGAGCGCAGCAGCGCAAGCGCGTCCGGGCTCGCCCATTCCGCCGGGCCTGCGATGCGGCCGAGCCGGCAGCCGGCCGCGTCGATCAGGATCGTGGTCGGCATTCCGTCGGCCAGGCCGGCGCGCCGGAGGTCCTGGAAGATTTTGGCCTCGTGGTCGGCGTAGAAGGCGAGGTTCTTCACGCCGGCCTGGTCGAGCCAGGCCTTCGGCCGTTCGACGTTGCGCGTGTCGATGTTGACGGCCGCAACCTCGAAGCGGGGGCCGCCGAGCTCGGCCTGGAGCCTGTCCAGGGCCGGCATCTCGCGCTTGCAGGGCTCGCACCAGGTCGCCCACAGGTTCAGGAGCACGGCACGGCCGCGGAACGAGGCGAGGTCGCGAAGCGTGCCGTCCGGGCCCGCGACGGCGAACTCGGGTGCGCGGACCGGCTCGCGCGCGACCTCGAAGGCCGCGACCTCACCCCGGGCCAGCGGGCGCAGGCGCTCCAACAACGGTGCCGACGCGGCGCAGCCGGCGTCCCGGCTGTTGCCCGAGAGCCAGCCGGTCCCGTATAGGCCGGCTCCTACAATCAGGATCGCGAGCGCGAGAAGGCCGCCCAGGATGGGCCGGCCAAGCATCGTGCGGGCGGCAGGGATCTTCGACATGTCGAACCGGATGTGGGGCGGACGCTACGAGAGCGGCCCGGCCGAGATCATGGAGGAGATCAACGCCTCCATCGACTTCGACAAGAAGCTCGCACCGCAGGACATCCGCGGTTCACTGGCGCACGCGGCCATGCTCGGCAAGACCGGCATCCTGCCTCAGGCCGATGTCGAGGCGATCACGCAGGGTCTGGAGGCAGTGCGGGGCGAGATCGAGGCCGGGCAGATGCCCTGGTCGCGCTCGCTCGAGGACATCCACATGCATGTGGAGAGCCGCCTCAAGGACCTGATCGGCCCCGGCGCCGGGCGCCTGCACACTGCCCGCTCGCGCAACGACCAGGTCGCGACCGACATGCGCCTGTGGATGCGCGACTCGCTCGATGCGGTCGACGGGCAGATCGCCGACCTCATGGTTGCCTTCGCCGAGACCGCGCTCGCGCATGCCGATCTCGTCATGCCGGGCTTCACGCATCTGCAATCGGCGCAGCCCGTGACGTTCGGCCATCACATGCTCGCCTATGTCGAGATGCTTGCGCGCGACCGCGGCCGGTTCGCGGATGCCCGGCGACGGCTCAACGAATGCCCGCTCGGGGCAGCGGCGCTCGCCGGGACCTCGTTCCCGATCGACCGGCACATGACGGCGGAGGCGCTGGGCTTCGACCGGCCGACGGCGAACTCGCTCGATTCCGTGTCCGACCGCGACTTCGTGCTGGAGGCGCTGGCGGCTGCCGCGATCACGGCCGTTCACCTCTCCCGGTTCGCGGAGGAGATCGTCCTGTGGACGACGCCGCAATTCAACTTCATCGCCCTGTCGGACGCGTTCACGACCGGCT
>CAXUKK010000240.1:0-3508 GCA_964251455.1 uncultured Enterovirga sp. | reverse complement strand
GGGCAGCTCCATCATGCCGCAGAAGCGCAACCCCGACGCGGCCGAGCTCGTGCGCGGCAAGACCGGCCGGGTGGTCGGTGCGCTCCAGGGCCTGCTGGTCGTCCTGAAGGGCCTTCCGCTCGCCTATGGCAAGGACATGCAGGAGGACAAGGAAGGCGCATTCGACGCTATGCAGACGATCTCCCTCTGCCTTGCCGCGACCGCCGGGATGGTGCGCGACATGCGGCCTAACGCGGACGTGATGCGGAAGGCGGCAGGCGCAGGCTACGCTACCGCGACCGATCTCGCCGACTGGCTCGTGCGTGCGCTGGGTCTGCCGTTCCGCGACGCGCATCATGCGACCGGCCGGATCGTCGGGCTCGCCTCATCCCGCGGGATCGGGCTCGAGGAGCTGTCGCTCGCCGAGATGCAGGAGGTCGAGCCGCGGATCACGGACGCCATCTTCGGCGTGCTCGGCGTCGAGGCCTCCGTTCGCAGCCGCACGAGCTATGGCGGAACGGCGCCCGGGAACGTGCGCGAACAAGCCGAAGGCTGGCTCGCCCGCCTGCGACAGGCCGGCCGGTGAGCGGTCTCGCGTCGCTGCCGCGGGTATGCTTATGGTGCGCCGCGACCTCCGGAGCCCTTCGATGACACCCAAGACGCCCAACCTCGGACGAGCCCTGCTCGTGTCGTCGGCGGCGCTCCTCGTGGCGTGCGCTCTGTCGGGCTGCGGCCGCCGCGGCCCGCTCGAGCCGCCGGAAGCTGCAGCGTCGTCGGCCCCCGCGCCGACTTCGGGACCTGCCGATTCCCGGCTGAGGCGCTCTCGGACGACCACGGGTCAGGCGACCGCGCCTACCAGCACGCTGACGACCCGGCCGGCTGCCGTCGTCGAGGACACGCCGGAGGACGAGCTGGACGAGAACGAGACCATCCAATCCGTCATCCCGACTCCCAATCCGACGCCGCGCAAGCGCAACCGGAACTACGTGGTTCCGAAGGAGCCCTTCGTCCTCGATCCGCTGCTCTAGCCGCTTCTTCCATGCACCATTTCGAGTACCGGGACGGCGTCCTGCACGCGGAATCCGTCGACCTGCGCGCGATCGCGGACGAGGTCGGCACGCCTTTCTATTGCTACGCGAGCGCAACGCTCGAGCGGCATTACCGCGTCTTCGCGGATGCGTTCGCGGATACGGATGCGCTCGTCTGCTACGCCCTGAAGGCGAACTCGAACCAAGCCGTCATCGCCACCCTCGCCCGGCTCGGCGCCGGGACTGACATCGTGTCGGAAGGCGAACTCCGCCGTGCGCTCGCGGCCGGCGTGCCGCCCGGCAAGATCGTCTTCTCCGGTGTCGGAAAGACGAAGTCGGAGATGGCCGCCGCCCTGGATGCCGGCATTCTATGCTTCAACGTCGAGAGCGAGCCCGAGATGGAGGCGCTCTCAGAGGTCGCGCTGTCCAAGGGTGCCGTCGCGCCGATCTCGGTGCGGGTGAACCCGGACGTGGACGCCCGGACCCACGCGAAAATCTCAACGGGAAAAAGCGAGAACAAGTTCGGCATCCCGATCTCGCGGGCACGGCACGCCTATGCGACCGCCGCGCGCCTGCCCGGCCTCGCAGTGACGGGCATCGACATGCATATCGGCAGCCAGATCACGGATCTGGCGCCCTTCGCGAATGCGACCGAGCTCCTGGTCGGCCTCGCTCGCGACCTCATGGCCGAGGGCCACGCGCTCAAGCATCTCGACCTCGGCGGCGGGCTCGGCATCCCCTACCGCCACGACGATCCCCCTCCCCCGGACCCGGCCGCCTTCGCGGCCGCCGTGAAGAGCAGGACGCGCGGGCTTGGTCTGAAGCTCGTCTTCGAGATCGGCCGCATGATCGCCGGCAATGCTGGGATCCTCGTGACCCGCGTGGTCTATGTGAAGCGGGGCGAGAACCGCACCTTCGTCATTGTCGATGCCGGCATGAACGACCTGATCCGGCCCACCCTTTACGAGGCCCATCACGATATCGTGGCCGTCGTAGAAGCTGGGACCGGCACTGCGCGCATTGTCGCGGACGTGGTCGGACCGGTTTGCGAGACCGGCGATTACCTGGCGCTCGGGCGCGAGATGGCGGACGTCCAGGCGGGCGATCTCCTCGCCGTCATGACGGCTGGGGCCTACGGAGCCGTGCAGGCCGGCACCTACAACACGCGTCTCCTCGTGCCGGAGATCATGGTGCACGGCGACGGCTACGCGGTCGTCCGGCCGCGCCAGACCTACGACGAACTGATCGGCATGGACCGCCTGCCCGACTGGCTGACCTGACCGGACGAACCCGGACGCGCGCCCCGCGCGCGTCCGCCGCGCTGGCCAGGGCGGATAAAGCTGCTATCGTCCCTGTCGTGAGCGCTTCATCTTCCCACGGGCCGAGATGCGACTGACCCGCGGCTCGAGCCCTAGCTCTGCACCGGACAATCCTGCTCGGACACGGCTGGATGAGCTGGTCTCCGGCTCCCGTCGTGCGCTCCTCTGGGAGCGCCTGTGGCCGTCCACCTGGTTTCCGATCGCGATCGCTCTCGCGTTCCTGATCGTCTCCTGGCTGGGGGTCTGGCTGGAACTGCCCGTCCTCTGGCGGCAGATCGGCACCGCGCTCTTCGGCGTCGCGTTCCTCGCGTCCCTCTACCCTGTCCTGCGGGTGCGGCCTCCCGCTCGCGACAGCGCACTCGATCGGCTCGACCGGGCTGCCGGCGCCGACCATCGCCCTGCCCGGGCCTACGAGGACAGCCTGGCACTGGGTGGCGAGGACCCGACGAGCCGCGCCCTGTGGGAGTTGCACCGCAAGCGCGCCGAGGTCGCCATCGGACGGCTCTCCGTCGCGCCTCCCCGCCCAAACATGCCGCATCGCGACCCGCGCGCCCTGCGCGCCGCTGGGCTGCTCGCGGCCGTGGCGGCGCTGTTCGTCGCCGGCCCGGATGCCGGCAATCGTATCGCCACCGCTTTCGACTGGCGCGGTCCGGTCCAGCCCGGCGCCATGTTCCGGGTCGATGGCTGGATCGACCCGCCGCTCTATACGCGTCTGCCACCCCTGATGATCGATCTCGCGGCCGGCGAACAGCGCCTCAAGGCGCCGGTCGGCTCGACGCTCGTGATCCGCGTCGCGGGCCGGGGCGAGGCGCAGCTCCAGCCCGGCCCCGGATTGTCCGCCCTCAAGGCCGCGGACGAGCAGAAGCCCGACCTCAGGGAGACCCGGTTCAAGCTGTCGGCCTCGACAGAACTCGGCATCCGCACCGGGATCACGGGCGGGATGCGGCTGGTTCTGGACGCCATTCCGGACCGCCCGCCCGAGGTCGCGGTCTCCAGCGCCCCGGAGGTGAATGCGCGCGGTACTTTCTCGCTCGCGTATACGATGAAGGACGATTACGGCATCAGCGCCGCGGAAGGCCTCGTCGAGAAGCCGGACCTCGTCGGCCGCCGCTCACTCGTCCCCGCTCCGCGCATCGCGCTGACGCTGCCGACCGACCCCCGCTCGGGCGAGGAGACCAAGGC
>CAXUKK010000239.1:0-5266 GCA_964251455.1 uncultured Enterovirga sp. | reverse complement strand
GGCTCCGTCGAAGCGATGCTCGCCGGCCCGAACGAGCGGATCGTCGTGATGCTGAAGGCCGTGCGCGAAGGGCCGCACGGGTCCGTCGTCGCGGCCGTTGAGGAATACCCGGGCAGCGACGAGGAGTTCGGGATGCCGGCAAGCGGCGGTTTCGAGATCCGCAAGACGGTCTGAAGCTTGAGCCGGACCCCGAAACCCGCTTCAGGCCAGTCGGTCTGGCGCTCGCTCGCACGTCGCGAGACCTGGCTTCTCGCCCTGACGCTGCTGTCGATCGCTGCCGCGCTCGCGTATTATTTATCGCGCGCAACCGTGCTGACGGTCGGGGTCGCGCCGAGCGGCGGCACCGAGCCGGCGCTGCTGCGCGCCTATGCCGAGACGTCCGTCACGCGGCGGACCGGCATCACGCTGAAGATCATGCCGTTCGACGGCGTGCGCGAGAGCGCCGAGGCCTTGGCGTCCGGAAAGGTCGACCTCGCGGTGGTCCGGCCCGACGTCCTCATGCCCGGCAACGGCCTCACGCTCGCCGTCCTGCGGGAGCTTGCGCTGCTGTTCGCCTCGCCCGAGGGCGGCGTGAAGGACGTGGCAGGGCTCGGCGGAAAGCGGCTCGGCATGCTGGCCGACCGGGTCGCCGACCGGCCGATTATCAAGGCCGTGCTCGACCGCTTCGGCCTCGATCTGCGCGAAGATCCCGGGACCGGGCCGTTGCCGGCCGAGTCGGTGGTCCTTGTGCCGTTGGAAGAGGCCGAACTCGGCCCCGCCTTCGGGTCGGGGCGGATCGACGTGGTCGCCCTGATGACGACCCCGACGACGCCGGGATCGAAGCGGATCGTCGACCTTCTCGAGCAGGCCGCCGGAGATCGCCATGTCGTCATCTTTGGCGTACCCGACGCTCAGGCTTTCATCGCGACACACCCGAAGCTGCAGCCGGTCACCGTCCCGGCCGCGCTCTACGGCAGCGAGCCGCGCCTGCCCGAGGACGATGTCGCGACGATCGGCTCGTCCTACCGGCTGATGGCGCGGGCCAGCCTGTCGCGCAGCGTCGCGGCCGAGGTGACGCAGCACATCTTCGAGCACCGGGCGGAGGTGGCCGCGACGATGCGGGCGGCCGACGAGATCGCCTTCCCGGCCTACGACACCACGGCCGCGGCCACGACCGCGAAGCTTCCGAACCACCCGGGCGCGATCGACTATTTCGAGCGCGAACAGGAAAGCTTCATCGAGCGCTACGAATCCTGGATCTACTTGGTCGCGATCCTGGGTGGCGGGCTCGGGTCGGCCCTTGCCTGGCTGCGGCAGACCCTCTTCCGCATCGGACGCGAACGCATCCAGGTCGCGACCGCCCGCCTCCTGGCGATCCGCTCCGACGCGACACGGGCGACCGAACCCGACCGGCTGCGCTCCATGGCCGACGAGGTCGACAGCATCGCGGCCAACATCGCCCGCCAGGCCCTCAACCGGCGCGCCGATACGCGGATGATGGACGCCGCGATGATTGCGATCGACGCCGCCCGCTCGACGGTCGCGAGGGCGCTCGCCGGCCGAAGGTGAAGGCGGGCCTCGAAACACGCACCCTGCCGACCCGCTACTGTCAGGGCCGAGCTTTCCACCACCAGACGTCATGCTCAGGAGAACTGCGCAGCAGCGCGTCTCGAAGCACAGCAGCCCGCATCCATCGTTGTTGCGGCTAGGCGTCCTACGTGCTTCGAGACGGCGCTCCGCGCCTCCTCAGCATGACGGAGGAAGGGAGGGTTGCCCTTTCTTCCGCACGGGGTGAAGGCGCGCTCTCGTGAGGGCAGGCCCAAACTTATCACGCGACGGGCCCCACCTCTGGGCACCCGACTTGCAATCCCGCGGCGAGGGGTTAGCGCTCTCCCTCGCGCGAGGTCACGGGCGAGGAATATGCCGGTCGCGGGTTTCACGGTGGCGGACTACGTGGGCCTCGCATTCTACGCGGGAGCCTGGCTTGCTTACTACCTGATGGTGGAACGGAGCGAGGCGGGTCGCCGCACGCTGAACCGTGTCATGAATGGGCACCGCTATCACTGGATGCGCGGCCTCACGGGACGTGACAACCGCATCATCGACGCCAACATCAATGCGAGCCTGCAGAACGGCACGGCCTTCTTCGCCTCGACGTCGCTCCTGGCGATCGGTGGTTCGCTCACGCTCCTGCGATCGACGGACGAAGTGCTGATGATCTTCGGCGAGATGCCGCTCGGAATCGCCACGAGCCGTCTCGCGTGGGAGATGAAGGTGATCGGACTGACCGTGATCTTCGTCTACGCGTTCTTCAAGTTCGGCTGGTCCTACCGGCTCTTCAATTATGCGGCGATCCTCATCGGCGCCGTCCCGAATCCGGGAAGTCCCCGGGAGGAGATCGAGATCGCCGCCTGGCGCGCAGCCTCCATGAACACGGTCGCGGGCCGCCATTTCAACCGCGGACAGCGAGCCTTTTTCTTTGCGCTCGCCTATCTTGGCTGGTTCGTGTCGGCGTACGTGCTGATGGCGACGACGGCAGCCGTTCTGTTCGTCATGTATCGGCGGCAATTCGCGTCCGATGCGCTCGCCGCTCTGAGCCGGGGCCCGTGGCCGCCACCGCCATAACAGGGAACACGATCATGAAGGTTGCGCCGGAGCGCATCGAGGAAACGATCCTCGCACTCGTCGAGGAGAGGGGACCGGGCAAGACGATCTGCCCGTCCGAGGCTGCGCGCGCGATCGCGGGCACCACCAACCCCGACGAGTGGAGCCGTCTGATGGGTCCGGTTCGCCAGGTCGCCGTGCGCATGATGAAGCAGGGCCGCATCGTTATCCGCCGCAAGGGCCAGACGGTCGATCCGGACGATTTCAGGGGGATCTACCGGATCGCCGGCCCCGCGGCCGATACGTCCGACGAAGCCTGAGCCGAGCTCAGGCGGGCAGCGGCTCGCTGCCGCGCGATCCGCCCGCGAGCGCGCTCTGAACCGCCTGCTGGGCGCGCCGGATGAACTCGCTGCCGGAGAGGCCCGGCTCGATCGGCGGCAGGTACGACACCGTGATCGCGCCACGGCACTTGAACGGAAGGTCTGCGCCCCAGAAGCGGCCGGAATCGACCGCGACGGGCAGGACCGTGACGCCGAGCTGCAGGTAGAGCAGCTCGATGCCGCGCTTGAACTCGATGTCGGACGCGACGCTCTTCCGGCTGCCCTCCGGGAAGATCAGCACCGGGCGGCCCTGGGCGAGCGCCTTGCGGGCCTCCGTCAGCATGTGCCGGATCGCGCTTCCGCCTCGCTCCCGGTCGATCAGGATCATGGGGGAGTGGCGGAGGAACCAGCCCATCACGGGGATGGCCAGCAACTCGCGCTTGGCGACGATCGCGACGTTTGGCACGAGCGTCAGGAACGCGATCGTCTCCCACTGCGACTGGTGGTTCGCGACGATCAGGTAGGGAGACGACGGGATGTTCTGCCGGCCCCATTCGACATGGGTCAGGCCGACCGTCCATTTCAACAGGAAGAGGATGCCCTTCGCCCAGATCCGCGACGTCGCCCGTATCGGGCCCTTCGGCCGGCCGAGGACCAGCAGCACGGCCAGCGCCGGCAGGAACATCGCCGTCCAGGCGATGAGAAGGGCGTCGAAGACGCGCGAGCGAAGCGGTTGCAAGGCGTTTCCTGGGCGATCCTATGGGCCAGCCGCTCAGGCCAGGGATGGATTCGGCTGGCGCCCCGAATAGCTTCGGACCGCGCACGAATCCACCGATGTCATAGGCCCAGGTACCAGACCTGAGCGCTGAACCTGGGGCGCCCGGGGAAGCGATGCAAGGCCGATCGTGCCGAATGGCCAACCGGCCGATATGCGACTCAGCCCTTCTTCATCTCGGCCTCATACCGGGCCCGCGTCTCCGCATTCATGGGGTAGAGGCCCGGGAGCGGCATGCCGCGCTCGACCTCCTTCATGATCCACATCTCGAGGAGTTCCTGGTCGGGACCGGCCTTGGCGACATCCTCGACGAGAGCTGCCGGGATGACGACCGCGCCGTCGCCGTCGGCCACGATGATGTCGTTCGGGAACACGGCGGTGCCGCCGCAGCCGATCGCCTCGTTCCAGCCCACGAAGGTCAGGCCCGTGACGGAAGACGGCGCCGCGATGCCGGCGCACCAGATCGGCAGGCCGGTCGAATCGCAGCCGGTGCCGTCGCGCATCACGCCGTCGGTCACGAGCGCCTGGACGCCGCGCTTCTTCATGCGGGCGCACAGGATGTCGCCGAAGACCCCGGCACCGGGCACTCCCATCGCGTCGACGACCGTGATGCAGCCCTCGGGCATCGCCTCGATGGCCGCCCGCGTCGAGATCGGCGAGGACCAGGATTCGGGCGTCGCCAGGTCTTCGCGCGCCGGCACAAAGCGGAGCGTGAACGCCGGGCCGACGATCCGCTCACCCGCATGGAAGGTCGGACGCGGCCCCTGCATCCAGGTCCGGCGGATGCCCTTCTTCAGGAGCACCGTGTGGATCGTGCCCGTGGAGGTGGCACGCAATGCGTCGGCGATGGCCTTGTCGAGCGTCATTCTTCGGTCCTCAGGCAGCCTTGTCCCAGGTCGGGGCGAAATCGGGAGCGACGAAACGCCCGTCCGGACGGGCGAGGGCGGAGATGCGGCTCATCTCGTCGGGCGAGAGCTCGAACCCGAACACGTCCAGGTTCTTGACGATGTGGTCGCGTGTCTTGGAGCGCGGGATCGCGATCACGCCGGGCTGCTGCACATGCCAGCGCAGCACGATCTGCGACACGGAGCGCCCGTGCGCCTCGGCGAGCGCCTGCAGCGTGGCATCCTCGAGCAGTGCCGAGCGGCCGAGCGGCGAATACGCTGTCATGGCCATGCCGTGCCGCTCGCAGGCCTGCTTCACGGCGCCCTGGTCGAGATAGGGATGGTACTCGACCTGGTTGCAGACGAGCGGCTCGGTCGCGAGCCGGACAGCCTCGTCCAGCAGGGCGGACGGATAATTCGACACGCCGATATGACGGGCGAGGCCCTGGCTCTTCATCCGGCAGAGGGCGGCCGTCGAGTCGGCCAGCGGCACGGCCGGGTTCGGCCAGTGAATGAGGAGGAGGTCGACATCGGAGAGCCCGAGCCGTTTCAGGCTGGCTTCCGCCGAACGCTCGAGGTCGCCTGCCGCGATGTCGGTCCACCAGACCTTGGTGGTGACGAACACCTCGTCGCGGTCGAGCCCGCTCGCCTTGATTCCCTGTCCGACCGCTTCCTCGTTGCCGTACATCCGCGCGCTGTCGATG
>CAXUKK010000238.1:0-5267 GCA_964251455.1 uncultured Enterovirga sp. | reverse complement strand
GTCTACCTACTTGTCGGTGCATTGGCGGTCTTGGCGGCGATTGGAATAGGCGGGGGCACGGGTGGGAGCAAAAGCGCGCTTGCCCACCTGATGGACCAGCCTCTCGGCTGGATGCTCGTCGGCGCATTGGCTTTCGGTCTCGTGTTCTTTGGAGCCTGGCGGCTCGTCGAGGCCGCGACGGACGCCGACGGCCGCGGCTCGGAGGCAAAGGGCCTTGCCGTCCGGGTAGCCCATGGCATCAGCGGGCTTGTCTACCTGGGCTTGGCCGCGAGCGCGGCCGCGATGGCCATGGGCTATTCGTCCGGAGGCGGATCGGAGGGACAGGCCGCCCGCGACTGGACTGCCTGGTTGATGTCGCAGCCGTTCGGACGCTGGCTTGTGGCCGCGGTCGGCATCACTGTCGTTGGCGTCGGAATCGGTTTCGCCGTGAAGGGCTTCACGGGCGATGTGATTGATAGGCTTTCGGTCCCGCCCGATCGCCGGGCCTGGGCCTCCACGCTTGGCCGAGCAGGCTTCGCCGCGCGCGGACTGGTTTTCGTTGTCATGGGCGGATTTCTGGTTCTCGCCGCATGGCAGGCAAGGTCATCAGCTGCGCGTGGACTCGGCGGCGCGCTCGACGTGCTCAGCGAGCAGCCTTATGGAAAGGCACTGCTCGCGATCACCGCAGCCGGCCTCGCGGCCTTCGGCGCATTCGGTCTCGTGCAGGCGCGCTATCGCCGCGTAAGGGCGCCCGAGATGACCGATCTGGGTGACGCCGCCACCGCTAGCATGCGCAAGATACGGCGGGTCGTGTAGAAAGCTAATGCCGAGCGGCTTATCAGCCGAAAGCATCGCGCACGTTCAAGAGCCGAAGCGCAATTCGAGCGTTCGCCTTGCAGATTGCCGGATCGCCGTTCAACGGCCAGCTCGGGTGTGACCCGGACCTACACGCCTGGAATGTCCGATCTTAGGCAGGCACCTGATGTCAGGTCCTGGCGCAACAGGGATGCTGGGCGGAACAATCAGGCAGCGGCTACTCCACTGTTCAGTAGAGCACTTCCGAGCGGGCCAGGTTGCCCATTGTCATGCGTGGACGGGCCTGCTCCGCCGCATCCAGCACCGCGCTCACATACTCCTCTGCGACCGGCGCGTGTGCTGGGGTAAGCATGAGGTGAATGCCGGGCGGCTCCTGCAAGTAGCCAACGAGCCAGCCGTTTTCGCTCAGCCTGGACCCGAGGGCGCGCATGTCGAAGGCCGGGGAGCCGTAAGCGAACACCCCCATCTCGGGCTCCCCCCAGACTTGCAGTCCGGCCGGCGCGATCCCGGCGATGATGGCGTCGCGCGCGGTGAGAATGCGCCGGTTGATCTCAAGATAGCCGGTCTCGCCTAGATAGTTCATCACGGCCCATGCCGCCGCGATCGCTCCGCCTGGGCGGGTGCCTCCGAAATTATGGGTGTAGTAGCGGCCCCGCGGCCAGTTGCTGAAATCGTACGCCTGATAGGCCTGATGCTCCGCGTCGACATAGGAGATCGTCGAGGCGCCTTTGGCCGTGAACCCGTATTTGTGCAGGTCAGCCGATATTGAGGTGACGCCGGGTACGGCGAAATCGAAGGCCGGGACGGGATGACCGAGCCGCGCCACGAACGGAAGGCTGAACCCGCCCACGCAGGCATCCACGTGGCACCACAGACCATGCTCGCGCGCGATCGTTGCAATGGCTCCGATCGGATCCACGACGCCGTGCGGAAAAGCAGGCGTCGATCCGACGATCATGATCGTGTCGCGGTCGACGGCCGCCGCAAGCGCGCCCGGATCGGCTCTGAACGTTTCGGGGTCGACGGGTACGCGGCGCGTCCGAATGCCGAGGTAGTGCGCGGCCTTGTCGAAGGCCGGATGCGCCGTCTGAGCAAGAAGCAGGACGGGGCTCGTCGCCTGTGGACGCTTCTCCCGTGCCCAGTCCCGGCATGCCTTCACGGCGAGAAAGATGCTTTCCGTTCCACCTGAGGTGACGTTCCCCTGCGCGGTCTCCGGCGCACGCAGGAGTGAGAGGGTCATGCCGACGAGATCCGCCTCAAGACGACGCAGGCTCGGGAAAGCGCTCCCTGCCCCAAGTGCATTCTCGGAAAAGTAGAGGGCGTAGGCATCCTTGGCGACCTGGACGACGTCGTCGCCCGCAAAGTGGACGTAGACGGCGGCGCGGCCATGGCGCCAGTCGACATCATCGGCCTTCGCCGCCTCCAGTTCGTCCCGGAGGGCCGGCCAGGGTCTGCCTTCGACGGCGAGGCGTGTGCGCTCGGTCATGTCATCCTTCCTTGCCGCTCCAATGGACAATCCGGGCTTCGAGCCAGCGGGCCAGAAGATCGAGGCTGTAGCCCAGGACTGCCATGATGATCACTCCGACCAACACCACGTTCGTCAGCAGGAAGTCGGCCGCGCTCAATGCCATCCAGGCGATGCCGCTCGAGGTGGCCACCATTTCGGCACCAACCAGCATCGTCACGCCCAGTCCGATGCAGACGCGAATTCCTGTGAAAATGCCCGGAAGGCTCGCCGGAAGGATGACCTTGCGGAAGATGATCCAGCGCGATGCCCCGAGCGACAGTGCAGCCTGGATTTTCCGGCGCCCGACGCCTCGGACCGCCTGCATCGCGCTGATGGACAGGATCGGAAACAGAGCGAGCGCGATGATGATGACCTTCGCGGTCTCGCCGATCCCGAACCAGATGATCAGGAGCGGCAAGAGTGCCAGTTTCGGCATCGGGCGCGTGATCTCGATCGGCGGGTCGCAGAGGGACTTCACGACCTCGTTCATGCCCATGAGAAGCCCGAGCGGCACTGCGATGAGGATGCTGAGCCCGAAGGCTACGGCAAATCGGAAGAGGCTGATGGCGAGATGCGTCCCCAGGCTCTGGCCCTGATAGCCGTCTCGCATCAGCGTGACGAAGGTCGCGAAGACCGAGCCCGGCGATGGCAGGAACAGGGGCGCCACGAGCGGTCGAAACGCGCCGAATCCCGTCACGGCGAACCACAGAAACATCAGGGTCGCGAAAGAGGCGAGGTTGAGGATAAGGCCTTTCATTCGGGCTGAGCGCCGGCGCGGGTGTGGAACCGCAGCAAGCTCCGCGACCTCCGGAACGAGCGCTTGGCCAGGACTGCTCATACGCGGTCTGCCTCGGCCTGAGCGCGCGTCGCTTCGAAGCGGATCTGATCGAGCAAGCGACGCTTCGTCTCCGTGAAGGCGGTGCTTGTCGTCACGAGAAGATCTTCGTCCTGGGCGAAGCCCGGCCGCAGCCTGTCCTTGATCCGCCCCGGCCGGGCGCTCATGACGAGGATCTCGGTCGCCAGGAACAGCGCCTCGTCGATCGAATGGGTGATCCAGAAGATCGTCTTCCGGGTCTGTTTCCAGATCCGCTTGATCTCCACCATCAGGAGTTCGCGGGTCTGCGCGTCCAGGGCCGCGAAGGGCTCGTCCATTAGCAGAACCTGCGGGTCGTTCGCGAGCGCCCGCGCGATGCCGACCCGCTGCTGCATGCCGCCGGAGAGTTCGTAGGGATAGCGATGAGCGAACGCGTCCAGTCCAACCATCCTAAGATAATGGTCAGCAATGGCGCGGGCTTCCGTCCGCCCTTTGCCGGTGCAGAGCGGCCCGAAAGCAACGTTGTCCCGCACGCGAGACCAGGTGAAGAGTGCGCCTTGCTGGAATACGCAGCCGCGCTGCGCGTCCGGTCCGGTGACAGTGCGGCCATCCATCAGGATACGGCCGGTCGTCGGGAGCTCGAACCCCGCCATGATGTTGAGAAGTGTGCTCTTGCCGCAACCGGAGGGTCCGACAAGGCAAACGAACTCGTTCTCCCGGATCGCGATATCGACCGGAGCAAGCGCCGAAACAGCGTCCGGCCCGTCGCCAAAGCGCTTTGACACGCCCTCAACCGACAGCTTCGGCGGCTCCGCCGACGCTAGGTCGCCCTCGCGCGACGGCCCTGTTGCCAATGCCTGCATCGCGCTCAGGCGAGCTTGGCCGCAAAGGAACTGTCGACGAGCCCGCCGAGGTCGGCCGGGACGGCGTTGATCTGCCCGCTTTCTTTGAGAAAGTCGGCCTGCGCCCTGAGGCTGCGCAGCACGCCCGAATCCTTCGCGCCCGGCGTGCCCATCCAGGTGTCTGTCAGCATCTCGGAGACCGGGACCGGATAGAAAGTGTCTAGCGAGCGCTGCACGACCGCCTCGTCGGCGGTGAGGAACTTGGTCATCGTCCCAAGGACCTGTTTCGGGTCCTGCTTGAACAGCACCGAGAGCCGCTGGATCTCGGCGAGGAATCGTTGAAGAAGCTGAGGGTGCTCGGTCTTGAACGCATCACGCACCACAAGCGCGTCGAACACGACGAGCCCGGTCTTCGCGCGCAAGTCTCCTGTCTTGAAAATTATCTTGCCTTCGTCCTCGACCAGCCGCGGGAGCACCGGCACCCAGATATAGGCAGCGTCGATGTCCTTGCGCTGCCACGCCGGTAGGATTTGGTCCGCCCTCATATTGAGGAGCTTGACGTCACTTAGGCCGAGCCCGGCGGATTTCAGTGCGGCAAGCGCAGCGAAATGAACCGACGTGTTGAACGGCAGGGCGAGCGTCTTGCCCTTCAGATCTGCGACGCTGTCGATGCCCTTCCCGTTCCGGACGGCGAGGCATTCGCTATCGATGATGCTCTTGTAGACCCACACCATCGAGAGCTTCACGCCGTTGGCGTAGCCGACCACCATCGGGCTCGAGCCGATGTTGCAGAGGTCTAGGCTGCTGCCTGCGATCGCGGAGATCACCTCGGACCCGGCCCGGACGGTGACGTAGTCGGCTTTCGATCCTTCGCCGAGGACCTTGCTGATGTCTCCCGTCGCGCGAGCGTAGTTTTGTGGGTCGGTTCCCCCGAATGTGCCGACCCTGATCGTGGCACCCTGCGCCTGGGCCGGATGGGGCAGGATCAGCCCTCCAGCGACGGTAGCGATGGTGGCGTTCGCTGCGAGAACCAACATTTCACGTCGCGAGATTGTCATTAGGCCTCCAGCGATAAACGGCAGATGCCACATTGATCGGCTCGGAGCCTGCTCACAACCCTCGAATAGCTCCCACGGAATGATTCGTAAGCCTTGGATGGCTCCCGGGCAGAGCTCGCGCAAAAGCGAAGGTCTTTTGGTACGACCCGGACGCAGCGACCTGCTCGCAGAGCGCTCGACCGATTGCGCCGGAAGCCCCGATGACGACTGCATTGCTCATGTTGCGCCGGGCCCGCCGTTACGGAGTCGAC
>CAXUKK010000237.1:0-5280 GCA_964251455.1 uncultured Enterovirga sp. | reverse complement strand
GGCGTCGCGCGACGGCGGAACGGTCGACGAGGAGCGATGCCGCAGCCTGACCGCCGAACTCGGCGCCCTCACCGACGCGCCCGCGGAGGGCGCATCCGCCGATGAGCTTCTCGACCTCGATTTCGCTCCCATCCTGGTCGCGATCGACCTGCCGGAGGATGAGCCCGACACCTTCGAGGTGATGCCCGTGCACTTCGACGAGGTCGTGGTCGCCGACCGGCGGAACATCACCTTCAAGCCGCGCGCTGCGCTTTACGCCAAGGCGAACGAGCCGGCCGTGCTGCTCCGCGAACTCGCTCGGCTCGGCAACACCGCCATCGAGCTCGACGCGTCCGACCTGCCGACGCTGGACGACCTCGAGCCGGAAGCCGCGCATCTCCACTGGGTCGTCACCGTCGACACGGCCGACGAGGATGCGATCCGGGAGGTGTTCGACTTCGTCGAGGGCGATTGCGAACTCACCATCGAGCCCGCCTCGGCCGATCAGGCCGCGATCGAGGTCGAGGCGCCCGCCACCGAGATCGACCATCCGGGCGAGCCTGCGCCCGCCCTGGAAGAACTGGACATCAAGGCGCTCATCGCGCGCGCGACAGGCGGCGCGACGCAGACCGCCGCCGCCCATGCGGCCGCAGAAGCCGCGCCGAGCGCCCAGATCATTCCCTTGAAGGAGGCGCGCCCGCCCGATGCGCAGCCCAGGAAGGACGACGCGCACGCCGTCGCGGCCGCGTCTCCGACGATCCGCGTCGATCTCGAGCGCGTCGACCGGCTGATCGATCTCGTCGGCGAGCTCGTCATCAACCAGGCCATGCTGGCGCAGCGCGTCCTCGAGAGCGGGCTCGCCCGCTCCTCGGGGATCGCGGTCGGCCTCGACGACCTGGAACTCCTGACGCGGGAGATCCAGGACAGCGTCATGGCGATCCGGGCGCAGCCCGTGAAATCCGTCTTCCAGCGCATGCCGCGTCTCGTCCGCGAGGTCGCGGCCGCGACCGGCAAGCAGGTCCGCCTCGTCGTCGAAGGCGAGGGCACCGAGGTCGACAAAACCGTGATCGAGCGCCTCACCGACCCGATCACGCACATGATCCGCAACGCCATCGACCATGGCCTGGAATCGCCGGAGAAGCGCGTCGAAGCGGGCAAAAGCGCCGAGGGCATCGTGCGCCTGGCCGCCTTGCATCGCAGCGGCCGCATCGTGATCGAGGTCGGGGATGACGGCGGCGGCATCAACCGCAAGGGCGTGCGGCAGATCGCGATCGCCAAGGGCCTGATCGCGCCCGACGCGAACCTGGCGGACGAGGAGACCGACAACCTCATCTTCATGCCCGGGTTCTCGACGGCTGAGACCGTCTCCGACATCTCGGGACGCGGGGTCGGCATGGATGTCGTCCGGCGCTCGATCCAGTCGCTCGGCGGCCGCATCACGATCACGTCGCGCCCGGGCCTGGGCTCGACCTTCACGCTCAGCCTGCCGCTGACGCTTGCTGTGCTCGACGGCATGGTCGTGTCGGTCAGCGGACAGACATTCGTCTTGCCGATCACGACCGTCATGGAGACCCTTCAGCCGAAGCCGGCGGAGGTCCATCGGCTGGCCGGCAGCTCGCCGCTGCTGCTCATCCGCGACCGCTACGTTCCGATCCTGGATGTCGGATACCGGCTCGGGTACAGGGCCGGCCCGATCGAGCCGACGGAGGGCGTCGCGCTCCTGGTCGAGGGCGAGGATGGCCGCAGCGCCGCGCTGCTCGTCGACACGATCCTCGGCCAGCGCCAGGTGGTCATCAAGAGCCTCGAGGCGAACTACCAGCGCGTGCCCGGCATCGCGGCTGCGACGATCCTCGGTGACGGCCGCGTGGCGCTGATCCTGGACGTCGACGCCGTGATCGCGGGTCCGTCCTCGGAGCCGACCTCCTCCGAAGCCCGTCTCCTTGCAGCAGGCTGATCCGATGACCCCGCACGTCACCTCGCATGATGTCGACCCGAAGGAGCTGGTCGCCTTCCGGATCGGATCGCAGGAGTTCTGCGTCGACATCCAGGCGGTCCGCGAGATCCGCGGCTGGACGCCCGCGACGCCTCTGCCGCATTCGCCGGACTACGTCCGCGGCGTCATCAACCTGCGCGGCGCGGTCCTGCCCGTGGTCGACCTTGCCGCCCGGCTCGGGCTGCGCACGACGGAGCCCAGCGCCCGCCACGTCATCATCGTGTCCCGCATCGGCGACCAGCTCGTCGGCCTCCTGGTGGACGCCGTCTCCGACATCCTCACCGTCACCGAGGACACGATGCAGCCGACGCCCGACGTCGCCTACGACGCAGACGGCGCTTTCGTGAAAGGCCTGCTGCCGATCGACGGCCGGATGATCAGCCTCGTCTCGCTCGACCGGATGCTGCCCCCGCAGCTCGAGGCGGCCTGAGATGGCGAGTTCTCCCTTGAGGCAGGCCGATGGCCCGATCGTGGGTGGTGAGTTCCCGTTCACCGATCAGGATTTCAAGCAGATCGCCGCGATGCTCTACGCTGATGCGGGATTGGCCTTGCCGGAGAGCAAGGCAACTCTCGTCTATTCCAGGCTCGCGAAGCGGCTTCGCACGCTTGGACTGGAAAGTTTTCGCGAGTATTGCGCGCTGGTCTCGGAGGCTGAAGGCGTCGGCGAGCGCCGAAACATGCTTGCGGCCCTGACCACGAACGTCACGCGCTTCTTCCGCGAGCCGCACCATTTCGATCACCTCAAGGCCGATGTGCTTCCGGGGCTGCTGCAGACCGCACGCAAGGGCGGGCGGGTCCGAATCTGGTCGGCCGGTTGTTCCACCGGACAGGAGCCGTATTCGATCGCCCTGACGATCCTGTCGATGCTCCCGGACGCGCCGGAGCACGACATCAAGATCCTGGCGACCGACATCGACCCGAACGTGGTCACCACGGGGCGGCGCGGCGTCTATCCGAAGACGGAAGTGGCCCCGATCCCGAGCGACCTCGCCCGGCGCTGGATGGAGCCGCGCGACGGCGGTGCGCTCGAGGTCGGCGAAGCGATGCGCGAGCTCGTGTCCTTCCGCGAGTTGAACCTCGTCGCCCCCGCCTGGCCGATGAAGGGCCGCTTCGACGTGATCTTCTGCCGGAACGTCGTCATCTATTTCGACGAGCCGACGCAGCACCGTATCTGGGGCCGCTACCGTGCTTTGCTTCAGCCCGCGGGCCGGCTTTATGTCGGCCATTCCGAGCGCGTGACCGACGACGGATTCCGGAGTGATGGGCTGACGACCTACGCTCTCGTCGGAGGTCGCAAATGACGAAGACGACAGTCCTCGTCGTGGACGATTCGCTCACCATGCGCAGCATCGTGTCGGCGACGCTCGCGGCCGACCCGGATATCGAGGTGATCGGCACCGCCGGCGATCCGCTCCAGGCGCGAGAGGCAATCAAGGCCCTCAACCCGGACGTGATCACGCTCGACATCGAGATGCCGAACATGAACGGCCTCGAGTTTCTCGAGAAGATCATGCGGCTGCGGCCCATGCCCGTGATCATGATCTCGACCCTGACGCAGCAGGGTGCCGACGCCAGCATCCGGGCGCTGGAGCTCGGTGCCTTCGACTGCGTCGGTAAGCCGTCCGACGGCGTTACGGCCGCGGAAGCCTTTGCCGATCTCCCGGCCAAGGTGAAGGCCGCTAAGCGCTCCCGCCCGCGCGCGGCCACCATGGCAGCCAAACCGGCCCCGCCGACCCAGGCTTTCGAGCCGAATGGGCGCATCGTCGCCATCGGCTCGTCGACGGGAGGCGTGGAAGCGCTGCTGACGATCATCTCGCGCTTCCCGGCGAATTGCCCACCGACCGTGATCACCCAGCACATGCCCGCGACGTTCACGGGCAGCTTCGCCCAGCGGCTCGATCGCTTCAGCGGCGCCAAGGTGGCGGAAGCGAAGGAGGGCGCGCCCCTGCTTCCGGGCCATGTCTACCTGGCACCCGGCGGAGCGACCCACCTCGAGGTCTCGGGCTCGACCACGCTGAGGTGTCGGCTCCGGGAAGGAGATCTGGTGAACGGGCATCGTCCCTCGGTCGATCGGCTATTCGACTCCGTCAGCACGCATGTCGGCGAGAAGGCGGTCGGCGTGATCCTGACCGGGATGGGCCGCGACGGCGCGCAGGGTCTGCTGACGATCCGAAATACCGGGGGCGCGACGATCGGGCAGGATGAAACCAGCTCCGTCGTCTATGGCATGCCGCGCGTCGCGCACGAGATCGGAGCCGTCGGGCGCCAGATGCCGTTGTCGAAGATTGCCGGTGAAATTCTCCGGCTGTGCAACCACCATTCGGAGGAGAGGGTCTGATGCCCGCCGCCAAATCCATTACCGTCATGGTCGCGGACGACCAGGCGTCCATGCGATCCCTGATCCGCAACAGCCTCGAGCAGATCGGGTTCGTCGACATCCGCGAGGCGCGCGACGGCGAGGAATGCCTCAAGGCCGTCATCGCCAAGCCTGCGAACCTCGTGATCTCGGATTTCAACATGCCGAATCTCGACGGCATCGGTCTGCTGCGCTCGATCCGCGCCTATCCGCCGACCAGCAAGATCGCCTTCATCATGCTGACCGGCCGGGCCGATATCGAGCTGCTGAAACAGGCCAAGGAATTCGGCGTGAACAACTACGTCGTGAAGCCTTTCACGGTCGCCGGGCTGAAGGAGCGGATCGAGGCCGTGTTCGGCAAGCTTTCGTGAGCAGCACCGCACGGGCCTTCGTGACGACGAGCGACGGAGCCGATCTCGGCTCCCGTCGTGTCCACATCGTCCAGGGCGAGTACGATGTCAGCCGAGACCCGCAGGTGATCCTGACGACACTCCTCGGTTCATGCGTCGCGGCCTGCATCAACGATCCGGTCGCGGGCGTCGGGGGGATGAATCACTTCCTTCTGCCGGAATCCGAGGGCGGGGGCGCCAGCGACGATATGCGCTACGGCGTGCATTCGATGGAGCTCCTGATCAACGGACTCCTGAAGCTCGGTGCGCGGCGCGACCGTCTGCATGTCTGGCTGTTCGGCGGCGCCAAGTTGTTCGATCGCCTGACCGATATCGGGGCGAAGAACGCGGAATTCGCCGAGGCCTTCATCCGCCGCGAGGAGCTGATGCCGATGGGCGGCAGCCTGCGCGGGACGAAGGCCCGACGCATCCAGTTCTGGCCTGTCGCCGGCCGCGCACGGCAGCTCCTGCTGAACAAGGTCGATGCCGCCGTGGTCAACCTGCCTGTGCCCGCCTTCGTGCCGAAGCCCGTCGACGCGGGCTCGGATGACGTCGAGCTGTTC
>CAXUKK010000236.1:0-5293 GCA_964251455.1 uncultured Enterovirga sp. | reverse complement strand
GGTCGGCTCTGCCGCCTCTGTCGGCGCGCTGGGGCTGGGTGGCTGCGCGACGACCGACGGCATGAGCGTCACCGAGGCGTCGAAGCTCTACGGCCCAGTGCCGGACGAGAAGTTCCCGATCCCTGCGGCCGATATCAGCAAGGTCGACCCGAAATACTACCGCCGAACGGTCGCCTACGACACCAAGGAGAAGCCTGGCACGATCATCGTCGATCCCGGCAACTACTACGTCTACCGCATCGAGGAGGACGGATCCGCCACTCGCTACGGCGCCAATGTCGGCCGCGACGGGTTCCGGTGGAATGGCGACGCTTATGTCGGGCGCAAATCCGAATGGGCGACCTGGACACCGCCCAAGGAGATGATCAAGCGCCAGCCCGAGGCGGCCAAATACGCGCGGGGCATGCCGGGCGGCCTCGACAATCCGCTCGGCGCCCGTACGCTCCACCTTTATCAGAACGGCGCTTACACGCTCTACACGATCTACGCCTCGAGCGATCCTGAATCGATCGGCTCGGGCGTCACGAGCGGCTGCGTCGGCCTGCTCAGCCAGGACATGATCCACCTCTACTCGCGCACCCCGGTCAAGACGAAGGTGGTCGTCCTGCCCGCTTGAGAACGGCGTCAAGCATGACCCTGCGCTGCGCGGGTACAGGCCACCGCGCAGCGTCCGTGACGGCTACCGAACGCCGGTGCCGCTGATCTGGCTGAGGGTGCGGTCGGGCGTGATCGCCTCCTGGTCGACGAGGCAGTGGATGATGGCCGGCTTCCCGGATTCCAGCGCGCGCTCGAAGGCGGCGGCGAACTCCTCCGTCCGCTCGACCCGCTCACCGTGCCCGCCAAAGGCGCGTGCGTAGGCGGCAAAGTCGGGATTCACGAGCTTGGTCGCGGAAATCCGGCCCGGATAATCGCGCTCCTGGTGCATGCGGATCGTGCCGTACATGCTGTTGTCGAGCACGACGACGATCACGGCGATGCCGTATTGCACGGCGGTCGCGAATTCCTGGCCGTTCATCAGGAAGTCGCCGTCACCGGCGAAGCAGACCACAATCCGTTCGGGATAGAGCCGCTTGGCCATGATGGCGGCCGGCGGGCCGTAGCCCATGGAGCCGCTGGTCGGCGAGAGCTGCGTCCGTGCTCCGGTCATCCGCATGAAGCGGTGCACCCAGACGGCAAAATTGCCGGCGCCGTTGGCGATGATCGCGTCCTGCGGCAGGCGTCCGCGCAGCCACACCATCGCCTCGCCGTACTGGAAGGCGCCGGGCTGCGTCTTCGGCGTCTCCGTGCGCTCCAGGTAATCGGCATGCGCCTCCGCGCTTCCCTGCCGCCACGCGATCTCCCGCGGCGCCTCGAGCGTCCCGAGTGCAGCCGCGAAGGCGGCCGGCGACGCCTCGATGGCAAGCGCTGGCTGGTAGACCCGGCCGAGCTCGGACGCGTCCGGATAGACATGGACGAGGGTCTGCTTCGGATTGGGGATGTCCATGAGCGTGTAGGAGGAGGACGGCATCTCCGACATGCGACCGCCGACGAGCAGCAGCAGATCGGCGGATTTCACCCGCTCCGTCAGCTTGGGGCCGGGATTGATGCCGACATCGCCGGCATAGTTCGGATGGTCGGCCGGGAAGAGCTGCGCGCGGCGGAACGATGTCGCGACTGGCAGGTCGAAGCGCTCGGCAAAGTCGACGATCCCCTCGCGTGCGGCCGGTGTCCAGCGCGAGCCGCCGAGAATGACGAGCGGCTTGCGTGCGGTGCCGAGCATGGCGCCGAGCTGCTCGATGGCTTGCGGCGCCGGCCACGGCTCGACAGGCTCGACCCGCGGCGCGTCCGCGACGATCGCGGTGTCGACGAGCATGTCCTCCGGCAGCGCGATCACGACCGGGCCGGGCCTGCCCTGCATGGCGACCCGGAAGGCGCGCGCCACGATCTCGGGAATGCGCTCCGCCTCGTCGATCTCCGTCGCCCACTTCGCGACCGTGCCGAACACCGCGCGGTAATCGAGCTCCTGGAAGGCCTCGCGCTCGCGCATGGAGCGGTCGATCTGGCCCACGAACACGATGAGAGGCGTCGAATCCTGCCGGGCGATGTGGATGCCCGGGCTGGCATTGGTCGCCCCCGGCCCGCGGGTGACGAAGAGGATGCCGGGGCGGCCGGTGAGCTTGCCCTGCGCCTCCGCCATCATGGCGGCCCCGCCCTCGTTGCGGCAGACGAGGACGTCGATCTCCGCATCATGCAGGGCGTCGAGGACGGCCAGATAGCTCTCACCCGGCACGCAGGTGGCCCGCTCGACACCCTGGGCGAGCAACTGGTCCACCAGGATGCGCCCGCCTGTCCGCGCTTGGCCTGAACTCATCCCGCTCCGCTCCCGCTCACCTTGGCGACGAGCTCTCGGGCCCGCCTGCGCTGGTGCGACGCTCTAGCGGGATGATCGCGCCAAGGCCAGACTGGAACCGTGGCGCTCTACCGGACGAGAGGCGCGAAGTAGTCGCGCAGGTGCGGGATCAGCGGGAGCCGCAATGCCTCCTCGGGCGTGAACCAGGCGGCCTCGACCACCTCGCGCTGATCGATCGCGATATGCGGCGCGTGGGCCATCTCGCAAGCGAAGATGCGGACGCGGTCGCGCCGGAACCGGAAGACGTGCTCGACATCGAGCGCCAGCGTCAGATCGCCGGGCGTCAGCGCGAGGCCGACCTCCTCGAGCGTCTCGCGGCAGGCGGCGTCGGCCGGGCTCTCCCCCGGCTTCCCCGAGCCGCCCGGGGCCGACCAGAGCGAGTGGTAGGAGTTGCGGATCAGAAGCGCCCGTCCCCCGTGCCAGACGACCGTCAGATAGCCATGCTGGGCGGGCCGCCGGATGAACCAGACCACCAGGGCCGCGCGGAACGCGAGCCAGTACGCCGCCTGGAACAGGCGGTCGACGATCGTCGCTTGTGGCGCGCCCTTGTCTTTTGCCATGTCGTCCCGCGCTTCGCCGATCGTGGCGAGCGATGACCTGGGTTCCTTTCCGCTCCTTCAACACGGTCGCGAAAATTGGCCGCGGCGATTGTCCGCTACGCGCCCGGCCACACCGAGACGCCGATCAGCCAGGGGTGGAGCCAGCGCGCGAACGCGAACCAGGCGACCAGCCCGACCACGACCGCGATGACATCGTTGCGCCAGCCTGCGGGGGCGACGACCGGCCCGGCATGGTCGCGCACCTCATCGCGGCGCCGCTTGGCGCTGATGCGGGCCATGACCGCCCAGGCGAGGATGGAGCCGAAGAGCAGGATGGAGCCGAGATCGCCATTGGCGAGGAGATGCGCGAGCGCCCAGATCTTCACCCCGGCCAGCATCGGGTGCTGCAGAATCCGCTTGATGCGGCCGGGGATATACGCCGACACGAAGCAGATGAAGGCGACGATGTTGAGCGTCAGCGCCAGGTGCCGCGTCCAGACCGGCGGATACCAGACATCGATCCAGCCGCCGGCCCGGTACTGGCCGAAGCCGTAGGCGATCAGCACGATCCCGAGCAGGGACAGGACGGAGTAGAGCGCCTTGTAGGCCCCCTCCCCCAGCCGCCCGATCAGCGCCACCCGGCGCTCGCGCGCCATGGTGAAGGCGTGCGTGCCGAGAAACACGACAAGGCCGAGAATCAGGAGGAACATCGGGGATCTCTGCAAGGGGTCGTCAAAGTATAGCGGATAAGGTCCGCGCCACGAATTCTCCTTTGTCTCGTTCGAGGCTTTACGATGCGGCGAACCGGATGGGCTGCCCTGGCCCTTGCTCTGTCCAGTGTGGCAAGCCTGACGGCGGGGGCGGCGGAGAACCCGCCGCTCGCCGCCGTCACCCTGGTCGGCGCGCCGGAGACCTTGTTCTCGGCCAAGCGCGACGCCTGCGACGGCGACGACGTGCCGGATGCTCCCGCGCGCGCCTTCCGGGACGCCGATGGCGGGGTCGTGATGTTCGGCCTGCATACGAAGAACCGGGCGCTGCGCGGTCCCGATCTCGCCCGGCTCAAGATCGATTGCGCGCCCGCCATGCCGTCCAAGGGCGACGAAAACCCGGCCGCCTACGACGATGCGAGCTGGATCGCCGCGACCTGGACGGAGGACGGGCGCCGGGTCGCGGCCCTGGTGCACCATGAATACCAGGCGAACACCCATCCGGGGCGCTGCAGCCGGAAGGAGTACCTCGCCTGCTGGTACAACACCGTCGTCGCGGTCTCGTCGGCCGATGCGGCACGCAGCTTCCGGCGCCCGGAGCCGCCGCAGGTGGTCGCGGCCGCGCCCTTTCGGCAGGATGTCGGCCAGGGCCGCCACCGCGGCTTCTTCAACCCGTCGAACATCTTCGGCCAGGGGCGTTGGCGCTATTTCCTGTCCTCGACCACCGGCTGGGCCGGGCAGGACGGCGGCGCTTGCCTCTTCCGCACGGGGGACCCTGGCGATCCGTCCTCCTGGCGCGCCTATGACGGCAAGGACTTCTCCGTGCGGCTCGGCGACCCCTACCGCAACGCCGCCGGCACGAAAGCGTGCAGGACGATCTGGCCGTTCCCGGCACCGGTCGGCTCCGTCGTGCGGCATCGCCCGACGGGCGCCTGGATCGCCGTGTTCCAGGCGTCGGCCAGTGCCGAGCTTTTCCCCGAGGCCGGGTTCTACACGACGTCCTCCCGCGATCTCGTCTCCTGGGACAAGCCGCGCCTGCTGCTTGCAGGCAAGACACTCTATGACGACCCGTGCGGCTCGGGCGGGCGCCTGATCTCCTATCCGTCGCTGCTCGATCCAGAGGCCGAAGGCCGCAATTTCGACGACGTCGGTCCGACTGCAGACCTCTTCTACGTCACGCTGAAGGTCGAGGGCTGCCAGGTCACGTCCGACCGCGATCTCCTGCGCCGACGCGCTGCCATCCAGGTCTGGCCCTGAAGCCGGTCCGCCGCGCATCGGAAGGTCTCCCGCCCTCTCGTTGGCTCATAGGACACCAGTCTCGCGTGGCTGCAAGGGCGATTCCGGCACCCGCTCAAGCGGCTCGACCGACGTCCCGCGCTAAGCCGGAGCGGGCCGAAATCCAGCATCCCTCGCGAACCATCCGGGCAGACGTGCCGTTGACTCCGCGTCCGCCCGGATCGGCCAAGCGCCCGGGCATCAGCACCGGAGACCACCATGATCAAGACGAGCGCTGCGGCGCTTCTCCTCTCGACTGCCCTGATGACCGGCGCGGTCGTCGCACAGACGAGCCCCAATCCGACGACCGACACGTCTGCGACGACGAGCTCGGCAGCAGGTTCCGGCACGGCGGCGCCCGCGGGATCGGCTCAGTTCCTCAC
>CAXUKK010000235.1:0-5313 GCA_964251455.1 uncultured Enterovirga sp. | reverse complement strand
GAGATGGAGCGGCGCGGCGTCCCCCTGGACGAGGTGCGGTTCGCGGCGGATTCCGTCCGCAACATGGACTACTACACGGGCTTCACGTTCGAGGTGCATGACCGCACGCAGCCGCCCGGGCGCTTCGTGATCGCGGGCGGGCGCTACGACAGCCTGCTGGAACAGCTCGGCGCCGGGCGACCGTCCCTCGCCGTCGGCTGCTCATTCTGGCTTGACCGCCTCGCGGGAGCCGGCGCATGAGCCAGGCTCCTCTCGTCCTCGCCGTCCCGTCGAAGGGGCGCCTGCAGGAGAACGCCTCGGCTTTCTTCGCCCGCGCCGGCTTGCCGCTGACCCGTAGGCGCGGCGCGCGCGATTACCGCGGCACCCTGTCGGGCGTGCCGGATGTCGAGGTGCTGTTTCTGTCAGCGGCCGAGGTGGTGGCGCAACTCGCCTCGGGCGCCGCGCATCTCGGCGTTACGGGAGAGGACCTGCTACGCGAAGGCGCGCCGAATGGCGGCGCCGCCGTCGAGATCGTCACGGGGCTTGGCTTCGGGCACGCGAATGTCGTCGTCGCCGTCCCGCAGGCCTGGATCGACGTGCGCAACATGGCGGATATCGACGAGGTCGCGGTCGCGATGCGGTCCCGGTCCGGCCATCGCCTGCGGGTCGCGACAAAATACATGAACCTGACGCGCCGCTTCTTCGGGCAGCACGGGTTGGCGGATTACCGCATCGTCGAGAGCCTCGGCGCGACCGAGGCGGCGCCGGCGTCCGGCGTGGCGGACCTGATCGTGGACATCACGACGACAGGCGCGACGCTGGCGGCGAACGGCCTGAAGGTCCTGGATGATGGGCTCATCCTGCGCTCGGAGGCGAACCTCATGGCCTCGCTCACGGCGCCGTGGGACGAGGGCACGACGCGGATCGCACGCCAGGTCCTCGCCCGCATCGCGGGCGAGGAACTGGCGCGAACCACAAGGGAAGTGCGCGCCACCCTTGCCGGCGGCCGGGGAATGGCGGAGATCATTGCGCCGCAATTCGGCGCTCTCTTGCTCGGCGGCAGCGGCAACGCGGGCGAAATCGCGATGCGTTGTCCGGCGGAGCGGGTGTTCGAACTCGTGGAGGCGTTGATGGGCCAAAGCGCGGAGAACGTGACCGTGCGGGCGCTCGACTACGTCTTCGAGCAAGCGAACCCGCTCGCGGAACGTCTCTTCGGCCGGCTTGCGGCAGGAGGCAGGACTTGACCCGCGACGGCGCTCGCGTTGTCTCGGTGCGATGTGGCTTTTATTCTGAACGAGGTTTTCAGATGGTGAGAACGATGCGTTCGGTCGTGTACGGGCTGGCGGCCGTCACCTTGGTCGGCGCTGCGTCCGCAGCCCATGCCCAAGGCATAAGCGGCATCGGCCGCCGGACGAACCAGGAGCAGCACAACCAGCAGGGCGGGCTGCGGCCTCCTCCCAAGGAGGAGAAGCGCTTCCCGCTTGGACAAGCGTGGATCGCCATCAGCCTGAACGGCAAGGCATTTGGCGGAACAGAGCGCCCGACCTTCACGCTGGACGAGCAGTTCCGGCTCCGTGGGTTCGGCGGTTGCAACACGTTTTCGGCAACGGCCTATCCGCTGCGGGAGCAAGGCATCGCGGTCGGGCCGATCGCGATGACCAAGCGCAGCTGCGACAAGGGCGTGACGGCGACCGAGATGCAGTTCCTGACGGCGCTGCGCACATCGGCCAAGTGGGAGACGATCGTCGGCTCCCTCGTGCTCAAGAGCCCGAACGGCGAAATGAAGTTCGAACGCTCGCTCTAGGCGGTCGAGCGAGCCGGCCCGGCCTCAGGCCGGCGACGGCTCGGCCTTCACCTCTGCCGGCCTGAACAGCGCATCGCTGCCGGCCCGCAACTCGATCTGGCGATCGTGATGCTCGATCAGGGTCGAGCGGTGGCCGATCGACACGACCGTCGTGCCCGGCAGCTTCTCTGTGAGAGCCTCGTAGATGGCCGCCTCCGTGTTCTCGTCGAGAGCGGCCGTTGCCTCGTCGAGGAACAGCCAGTCGGGTTTCGCCAGCAGGGCGCGCGCGATGGCGACGCGCTGCTGCTCGCCGAGCGACATGGTCTGGTTCCAGGCGGCTTCCTCACCCAGGCGTCCAGCGAACGAGCCGAGCCGAACCGTCTCCAACGCGGCCACGATCGCGCCGTCCGGATAGGTCTCCTCGGGCTCCGGATAGGCGAGGGCGCCCCTTAAAGTACCGACCGGGATGTAGGGCCGCTGCGGGAGCAGCATCATGCTGGCATCGCGCGGCTTGGCGATCTCGCCCTCACCGAGAGGCCAGATCCCGGCGATCGCGCGGAACAGGGTCGACTTGCCCGATCCGGACGGACCGGTAACCAGCGTGCTCTCGCCCGGCCTGAACGCGAAATCGTCTGCCGCCACGATGCGCCGTCCGTCGGGAAGCGCGAGCGTCACGTTGTCGAGCGCGACCGTGCTGTCACGGCTCGCTACGATCCGGAGTGGCGTGTCCGACGCCGCTTCGGTGCGCACGATGGCGGTGTCGAACCCGGTGAGCCGGTCCACGATCGCCTTGTAGTCCGCGATGGTCGTGTAGAACGTGATGAAGAACGACATCGTCCCTTCGACGCGCGCAAAGGCACCAGCCGTCTGTGTCAGTCCGCCGAGCGGGATCTGACCGGCGAAGTAATACGGCGCAACGAGGACGTAGGGGATGACGGCGTTGAGCTGGCTGTAGCTCGCCGTGAAGGCGATCAGCTTCTTGCGCCGGCTCACGATCGCCAGGAAGTTGTTGATGACGTTGCCGAAGCGCTGACCCAGCCGGTCGCGCTCTGCGCGCTCGCCGCCGAGCAGTGCGACCTGCTCGCCGTACTCGCGCAGGCGGGCGAGCGAGAACCGGAAATCGGCCTCATAGCGCTGCTGCTCGAAGTTCAGCCGGATCAGCGGGCGCCCGATCAGGTGCGTGAGCCAGGTCGCAAGGGCGCTGTAGATGAGGGCACCCCAGACTAGGAAGCCTGGAACCCGCCAATCCGTGCCGGGAACCGAGAACTCGGCCGAGATCTGCCACAGGATGACGGAGAAGGAGATGAGGTTCGAGACGGCCGACAGGATCGCGAGGACGAGGTAAGCGGTGCGCTCGGTAAAGCGGTCGACGTCCTCCTGGATGCGCTGGTCGGGGTTGTCGGCACCGGTCCCGGCAAGCTGCATGCGGTAGTGGGCGTGGTTCTCCAGCCAGCGATGGGTGTAGCGGGACGTCAGCCAGCGCCGCCACCCGATCAGCAAGTAGGATTGCAGCACGTACTGGATAATCGCGCTCGTGATGAAGACGACGGCCCAGAAGCAGAACACCGTGAACAGCAGCGTCCAGAACGCGCTCGCGTCCTTGGCCTGGATGGCGTTGAACCAGTCGCGGTTGAAGTAGGACAGGCGGACGTTGATCGCGACCTGGCCGAACTCGATCGCGATGACCGTGATCGCGAGCGAGAGCGCGATCCAGCGCTCCTGAATGCGGAAGGCCGGAATGGGCCAGATCCGCACGGTCGTGAGGTCGCGGGTCGCGAAATAGGGATAGAGAAGCTTCCAGATCTGCAGGATCGCCTGCCACACGCCGCGCATTCTCAGTCACTCCGGGGCCATGGCGTCCCGAACCGGGCGCGGTCTCGAATCAGACACTTAGCCGAGATGCTGCAGGACACAACGGGCGACCCGGCTCGCCCTTGTCGCAGCGCGTCAGCGAAGGCGACGCAGAAGCCCGAGGAGTTGCTCGCGTTCGCGGGAGGTCAGCGCCTCCAGCGTCTCGTCCGTGACCCGGGTCGCCCGGGCCGCACTCGCGGCATAGAGCTGGCGCCCGACGGGTGTGAGGCTGACGACCACGCGCCGGCGGTCGTCAGGATCGGCGCTGGTCACGGCGAGCCCGCGCTTGGCGAGCCGGTCGACGACGCCCTTCACGGTCGCGACATCCATGGCGACGAGGCGCCCAAGGAGGTTCTGCGAGCACTCGCCGCGCTCCGCGAGTTTTGCCAGGGCAGCCCATTGCATGGGCGTCAGATCGTCGAAGGCAGCGGCGAAGATCAGCGCGTGCCGCTGCTGGACCTGGCGCAGGATGAACCCGACCTGCTCGTCAAGGCGGTAATCCGGCGCCTCGGCCAGGAGGTCGGCCGCGCCCGTCACTTCTCCACGAAGGCCTTCTCGATCACATAGTCGCCGGGCTCGCCGTGGTTGCCCTCGATGAAGCCCTTCTGCTCGAGGAGGACCTTGAGGTCGGCGAGCATGTGCGGGCTGCCGCAGAGCATGACGCGGTCCAGCGTCTGGTCGAGCGGCGCGAGGCCCGTATCCTCGAACAGCTTGCCGGACGTGATCAGGTCCGTGATACGGCCGCGGTTGCGGAAGGGCTCGCGGGTAACGGTCGGATAGTAGATCAGCTTGTCGCGGATCAGTTCGCCGACGAACTCGTCCTCGGGCAGTGCCCGCGTGATCGTCTCGCCGTAGGCGAGTTCGGCCACCTGCCGACAGCCGTGGATCAGCACGATCTTGTCGAAGCGCTCGTAGGTCTCCGGGTCCTTGATGATGCTCATGAAGGGCGCGAGGCCCGTCCCGGTGCCCAGGAGATAGAGGTTGCGGCCCGATGTCAGGTTGTCGAGGACGAGCGTGCCCGTCGCCTTGCGGCTCACGATGATCGGATCGCCGACCTTCAGGTGCTGCAGCTTCGAGGTGAGCGGGCCGTTCTGCACCTTGATCGAGAAGAACTCGAGGTGCTCCTCGTAGTTCGCCGAGACGACGCTGTATGCGCGCAGCAGCGGCTTCTCGCCGACCTTGATGCCGATCATCGTGAACTCGCCGTTCCGGAAGCGGAAGGTCGGATCGCGGGTCGTGGTGAAGCTGAACAACGTGTCCGTCCAGTGATGGACGCTGAGCACGCGCTCTTCGTTGAAATTGCTCATGCGCTGGCAAACCCGGCTTCGAGGCCGCCCGAAGCGGCCGATCCTGAACAGGACAGCGTCTGAGATCGACGCGATCCGCTTTGCACGACGGGAATTGTTAGTACACTAACGATCGCCGCCGCTCAATATGACGATGCTGCGGTGCGTTATAATCGCATCCGGACGGTGAACAATGGCTCACGATGCCTCGACCACGCTCGATCCGAACGCGAAGACGATCATCCGCAATATCGGCCTGATGCTGTCTGGCGACATCGCGCGCCCGATCCTCGACGCTGACACGATCGTCTCGGTCGGTGGGCGGATCACGGCCATCGGTCGCGCCAAGGACGTGGACGGGGAGGGCGCATCGACGATCATCGACGCCAAGGGTTCGCCAATCGCGCCCGGCCT
>CAXUKK010000234.1:0-5328 GCA_964251455.1 uncultured Enterovirga sp. | reverse complement strand
GCTGATCCCTGGCACGATCGCTTCGTCAGCGCGCTTCTGTTTGCCACCGCTGGCCTGCTCCAGCGCGGTTTGTCGCCTGCCGAGATCGAACGGGAGGCCGGGACGTTGCGAAGCCAGGTCGTCGATACCCTCCTGGCCGACGATCCAGACGACGATCGGGCCCTGACGACGCGGATGAGGATCGCGCGCGTGCTCGCACGTTCACCCGAATTGTTCAGGCCCCTCTCCGACGGAACGCTCCTGTCCTTCGGACTGGATTCCGGCACCTTCCAGCGCGTGTCCGATCTCATCATGCAGACCGGCCGCGCCAGGCGCGTCGGAAACGTCCAGCGGGCCGGGTCGGTCTCCTTCCGGTCGAACGACGAGACGGCCTTGAGCGCTGCCCGAAGCTTCCGCGGAGGAGGTCACAAGGACGCCGCTGGCGGGAAGCTGCCAAGCGGCTCAGCTTTCTCGCTGGCGGACGCCTGCGCCCAGGTCGAGCCAATCCTCAACCCACCAGCTGCCGATCCCTCGGCCAGCCCCTTTGCTGCGCTCAAGAACTGGAAAGGATAAGCGGCTCCACGGGGCCGAGGCAGGGGTCGACCCGGACGCAGGCGGCCGATGTCTTTCACGGGACGTAGGTGCGACAGAGCTGCGGGATCAATCGGGTCGACGCAGCCAAGACGAGCGGTGCAAGGAACTGTTCCTTCACCCAGCCGGATGAGTGTCCGGCGATGCCGCCAAGCCTGCCCGCCACAACCCACCGATGGGACTTTTCGAAGCGGGGGCAGGCGCGCGTCTGGCTCACGGCAGTCTTTGTCACCTTACTCTGCATGGCATTCGCGCTGCTCGTCGTGTCCTATACGACGCAGTTCATGCACGGCATCGCGCGCCATCTGACGTTCGTCTCGGCCTTCGTGGTCCCTATCGTCTTGACGATGCCGATCATGTATTTTTTCGCCAGCAAGATGCGCGAACTGGCGGTCGCGCACGATGAACTGGCAATCCTCGCCTCGCACGACAGCCTGACGACGTGCCTGAACCGTGGCGCGTTCGTCACGCTGGTCGACGCGTATCTCAGACAGGTCAAGGCGCCGGACGCTCTGCACGGCGGGTTGCTGGTCATCGACGCCGACAATTTCAAATCCATCAACGACCGCTTCGGTCATGCGGCCGGAGATCGTGCGTTGCAGCTGATCGTGCTGAGCACCAAAAACGTGCTGCGCGCGGCCGACCTCATCGGTCGCGTCGGCGGTGAGGAGTTCGCGGTCTTTCTGCCCCGCGCGGAGCTAATCGAGGCGCAGACCATCGGCGAGAGGGTCCGCTCCGAGATCAGCAATCTGGACTTCCGACCTTTGGGCATCCCGGAAAGGCTCACCGTGAGCGTGGGAGGGGCCGTCTTCCGGGGGCGGGTCTCGTTCGCCGATCTATTCGGATACGCCGACGCCTGCCTCTACGCTGCCAAGCGAGGCGGCCGAAACCGGGTCGAATTCTCGACGGCCCTTGGGTAAGTCGGGCGGCATCCCTTCACAGTTCCCACCTTCGACCGAAGTACCTGCCCGCGCTCGAAGGAGACCGGAGGCCTATGCGGCGGACGAGCGCCGACGCCGGACGGACGTCGGCCTGCCTGGCGGTATGCCGGCGGATGGCCGCTGCGGGCCGTGAGAGATCCCAGTTCGAAAACTGCAACCTAACAGATTATGAGATTCTCAATTATGCTCGCCTAAGTTGTAGAAAATCTCACTGAGCATTCCGATGTTGCAGGTTTTTCAGCAGTCTATCTTGGAAAAAATCGCCCGTGGAGCGTCTGCGGCAGAAATAGCTGAAGCCATCTGCCTGCAGGCTGAACTGTTTGCCGGCAATGCTCTATGCTCGATACTGACGGTGGACGGTTCCGGGCTTCTTCATCCGTTGGCCGGACCGAGTCTACCCGCCCACTATTCGGCAGCCTTGGAGGGAGTCGCAATTGGACCGAGCGTCGGTTCCTGCGGCACGGCAGCATACCGATCAGAGGCCGTAACAGTCACGGACATCAGCCGCGATCCCCTATGGGCGGAATTCAAGGGCCTTGCCGAACCTCTCGGCATAAAGGCCTGCTGGTCAAGCCCGATCCTCCACGGGGATGGGCGCGTCCTCGGAACGTTCGCGTTCTACTTCAGTGAGTGCAGAGGCCCGAGTGACACTGAGAAGAAGCTCGTTGCCACGTGCGTCGACCTCTGCTCCATCATGCTTGAACGGGAGGAAGTGCAGGCCGCCAATTACCGCCTGGCCTACTTCGATGCCCTGACAGGGCTCCGCAACCGAGCAAGCTTCAACAAGGCGCTGGAGGATGCCCGGTCGAGCGGAGTCGACGACATCTCTCTCGTTCTGATCGATCTCGACCACTTGAAGCACGTCAATGACACCTTCGGACACTCGGTCGGCGACGATCTCATTCGCGAACTCGCCCGCCGCATCGCCGAGAATGCCTTGCCGGGGCAGGCCTTCCGCATAGGCGGCGACGAGTTCGCGGTCCTGGCGATCGGCGAACATGCGCACAAGGAGGCGCCTGGGATCGCGGCCAAGATCCTGTCGTCGGCAAGAGAGCCCGTGCATTCAGGCCACAGAGCCTTAGCCGCCATGGTAACCTGTGGGGGAGCGATCTCTCGTCCAACTGCTCCTTGCGACCTTCAGGTGTTGCAGCAGCAGGCAGATCTGGCTCTCTACCATGCCAAGGACACTGCAAGGGGCACCTTCGTGCTCTACGACGAAGCCATGGCGAGCACGATCGCACGGCGATTTCGGACGATGCAGAGCGTGACAAGCGCGCTCGCAGAGCATCGTCTGGAGCCCTTTTACCAGCCTCTCGTGAGGCTCGACACACGCGAGATCATAGGGCTGGAAGCTCTGTGCCGCATCCGGGCATCGGACGGTCGTATCCTGGCCGCGGGAGAGTTCCTGGAAGCCATGCAGGATCTTTCGATTGGCAGACTGATCACCGAGCGGATGATCTCCCGCGTCGCTCGGGACATTCGGGTGTGCCTTGATCAGGGCTTGCCGATCCAGCACGTCGGAGTGAACGTCTCGACGGCTGACTTTCAGGACGGTGAATTGCACAGCCGCCTGTCCGAGGCCTTCTCCCGGCACGACGTGCCCTTGAAGCACGTCGTTCTAGAGGTGACCGAATCCGTGTACATGGGAGACAGCGATCGAAGGGTCGCCCGAGCCATCGAAGGATTGCGAGCGGATGGGCTACTAGTCGCTTTAGACGATTTCGGTACTGGGTTCGCCTCTCTCACGCACCTTGTTTCGTTTCCCGTAGACATCATCAAGATCGACAAGAGCTTCGTCGACCAGATCAATGATGGCGGGGCCGAGGGCGTTATCGTCAAAGGTTTGATCGAGATCGCTCGCGGCCTCGGGATGAAGATCGTGGCAGAAGGGGTCGAAACCGACGGCCAGTCGGCAGAGCTCCAACGGTTGGGATGCGTTCTGGGCCAGGGTTATCTGTTCGGCCGGCCCGCGAATTTCGAGACGACCTTAGAACGTATTCGCCGCTTCGGTCAGAGGGTGCCGCACATCCAGGCTCGGACGCTCGCAAAGGTCGCCTAGCCGGACGCGCCTAGAATCTGGGCTCTAGCATGCCGCGAGGGTCAAAGTTTCGTGCAAGTGGCAAGTCGGTCTCGGTCCGCGTTCGGCAGCCCATGAGGAAGCGATCCTGCAGACGCGCCGTCATGCGGCGGCACTGTACGATAGTTCGGCCTGTCGTTTGGACGCGAGGAGAGGTAAACATCGCCCGGCGGGCACCGGTCGGATCCCGTGGGACGGCATGACCCGACGGCGCAGACCAGCGCTTCGGCTCGGATCCTGAACGTTCGACCGCATTCCGCATGACCATGTCCATCAGAACTCACCTCATCGCGGCAGGCTTGCCGGCGGAACGGCTGGACCGGCTCCTTGCCGCAGCTTGGCCCGACCTGTCGCGCTCGCGCCTGCAGGCGCTCATCAAGGGCGGGCACGTCTCGCTCGATGGGCTGCCTGTCCTCGACCCGTCCGCAAAGCCAAGCGGCGCGGCCGAAATCGCGCTGGACGAGCCGCCGCCCGTCCCGGCGGAGCCGGCGGGCGAAACGATCCCACTCGACATCGTCTATGAGGACGGCGACCTGGTCGTCATCGAGAAGCCGGCCGGCCTCGTCGTGCACCCAGGCGCAGGCAACGAGACCGGAACGCTGGTGAACGCGCTCCTGGCGCATTGCGGTGCGAGCCTCTCTGGCATCGGCGGCGTGATGCGGCCGGGCATCGTGCACAGGCTCGACAAGGATACGAGCGGGTTGCTGGTCGTTGCCAAGAACGACCTCGCGCATCATGCGCTGGCGCAACAATTTGCCGATCACGGGCGCTCGGGGCCGCTGGAGCGTGCCTATCTGGCATTTTGTTGGGGCGTGCCGGAGCCCCGGCGCGGTACCATCGAGGGCGCAATCGCCCGCAGTCGCGCCAGCCGGGAGAAGATGGCGGTCGTCGCGGAGGATCGCGGCCGGCACGCGACCACACATTACACTGTCGAAGAAGTGTTCGGGAGCGCAAGCGAGCCACTGGCGAGCCTTGTGCGATGCACACTCGAGACCGGGCGGACCCACCAGATCCGCGTTCATCTCGCATTCGTGAAGCACCCGCTTCTGGGCGACCAGATCTACGGCGCTGGGTTCAAGACCAAGGCCGGCCTGCTCCCGGATGAAGCGCGGAACGCCCTGGCCGACCTCCGGCGTCAAGCGTTGCATGCCACTCTGCTGCAATTCGAGCACCCCCGCACAGGGGAGTTGATGCGGTTCGAGTCGGAGCTGCCGCCGGAGCTTGCACGGCTGCACTCCGCGCTCGCCATGTGCGGCAGCGCACACCGGCAGATCTCGCAGCGGTCAAGCTGAGACGATCGTGCACCTGACGCGTTGGTCAGACTGCGGCGGTTAGAACTGCCTCTGTTTGGCCATGCTGCGAGGCACTATATGAGGTGTTCGCGCGGTCGCCGAACGGGGCCGCCGGGGGGGCCTGCTCCAAGGAGGGGCCCGAGGAGGTTTTATGGCATCATTACCGATACTCGCCACTGAAGGCGGGCTGTCGCGGTATCTCACCGAGATCCGGCGGTTTCCAATGCTGGAGCCGAGCGAGGAGTTTATTCTCGCCAAACGCTGGCAATCAGATGGGGATCGCGAGGCCGCACACAAGCTTGTGACCTCACATTTGCGCCTCGTCGCGAAGATTGCCATGGGCTACCGCGGTTACGGGCTGCCGATCAGCGAGGTCGTGAGCGAGGGCAATGTCGGCCCCATGCAGCCCGTCAACCGCTTCGACCCGGAAAAAGGGTCCCGGCTTGCC
>CAXUKK010000233.1:0-5371 GCA_964251455.1 uncultured Enterovirga sp. | reverse complement strand
TGCGGTCGCGAAGATGATGCGGTAGCCGAGCCCGGCCTGCGCCGTGATGAACGCACCAATGATGTCGCCGATGATCGCGAGCGTGACCGCGACCTTCATGCCCGAGAAGATGTAGGGCAGGGCTGCCGGAAACCGGACATGCGTGAAGACCTGCCATTCGCTGGCGGTCAGCGAGCGGCAGAGCCGCAGCATGCTGCGGTCGACGCTGAGGAACCCCGCCGTGGTCGCGATCACGACCGGGAAGAATGCGATGAAGACCGAGAACGCGACGCGCGACTGCGTCCCGACGCCGAGGCAGATGATGAAGAGCGGCGCGAGCGCGATCTTCGGGATCAGCTGGAAGAAGACGAGGTTCGGATAGAGAGCTTCACGCGCAACCGCCGAATACGTGATGATGACGGCCAGCACCACGCCGAGCACGGTGGCGAGCAGGAAGCCGAGCGCGGATTCGAGCGTCGTCGGGATCGCGTGCGTCAGCAGGATATCCCAGCGCTGGACGATATAGGCGAGCGTGGAGATCGGCGAGGGCAGGATCACGGGCGGGATCTTGCCGATGACCACGAAGGCCTGCCATGCGGCGAGCGCCAGGAAAGCGAGCCCGACCGGGAGCACGACGGAGCGGATGCCGAGGAGCCCGGCCCTCGTGCCTGCGGCCGGCGTGGCGATCATTGCGCCTGTCTCGGTGCCGATTGCGGCGGCCATGTCGCTACTCCACCGACTTCGCGCGTGCGGCACCGCCGGGTTGCCCCGGCCCGCCATGCGCCTCTTCGATCGTCAGGCGGAGCCGGCGGCAGATCGCGTTGAATTCCGGTCCATCCTCGATGTCGAAGCGGCGCGGTCGCGGGAAGGGCATCGGAAGGTCGAGGATCACCTGAGAGGGCCGTCCGCCCATGACGACGACCCGGTCCGACAGGAAGGCCGCCTCGCGGATCGAATGCGTGACGAAGACGACCGTCTTGCCGGTCTTCTCCATGATGTCGGCCAGCGCGGCGTTCATCTGGTCGCGCGTGATGGCGTCGAGCGCGCTGAACGGCTCGTCCATCAGGAGGATAGACGGATCGTGGATGAGCGCGCGGCAGATGGCGACGCGCTGGCGCATACCGCCGGACAGTTCGGACGGCTTCTTGTCCTCGAAGTCGGTCAGGCCGACCATGTCGAGGAGCTCGCGGGCGCGCTCCCTATATTGCCGGAGCGGAAGCTTCAGGATGCGGACGGGGAAGAGGACGTTCTCGATCGTGCTCTTCCAGGGCAGCAGCGTCGCGTCCTGGAAGATGATGCCTATGTCGCGGCGCGGCCCTTTGACCGGAGTTCCGTCGAGCAGGATGGAGCCGCTCGTCGGCGCTTCCAGCCCGGCGATCATCATCAGGAGGGTGCTCTTCCCGCAGCCGCTCGGCCCGAGCAGCGACACGAACTCGCCCCGACCGACTTCGACGGTGGCCGACGCGACGGCGCGCACCGGCCCTTGCCTGCCTGCATAGGTCTTCTCGACCCGGTCGACGCTGACGAGCGGGTCGGACCGCACCGGGCGGGGGATGTCCTGAACCTGCGCCGACATGCCTCTCAGACCACGTATTTCCGGTACAGTGCCGCGGCGGTCTCGGCAGCCTTGGTCTCGTCCGCACTGAGCTTCACGGTTCCCGCAAAGGCGTTGGTGAAGAGCGCGGCCGTATCCGGCTTCTGCGCCTTGTCGCCGGCGGCGTATTGCACGACGAGGTCGGCCATGGTCGCGACCTTCTTCGGGTCCGCGTAGCCGAAGCCGTTCTCCTTCACCTCGGGGACGAGGTTGGTGAGGTTCGTCAGCCCAAGCCCGATCTGCGAATAGGCCTTGCCGGTCGACGAGATCGCGACCTCGCTGTTCGCCTTCAGGAAGATGTCGACCGCCTCGTCGAAGTTGGTCATCGTGAACTTGATGGCTTCCATGGCGCCCGCCACGAAGGCCGCGCACAGGTTCCGATCCTTCTCGACGCGGGCCGGCTGCGTCGTCAGGGACTGGCCGTAGAACTCGATCCCGGCATCCCGGAACAGCATGAAGCGGAGGTCCGTCCCGAGCGGGGCGAGCGACGGGATCGTGCTCGTCGCGAAGGACGACACCGCGTCGACCTGCTTCTCGATCAGGGAGCGCTCGCGCACCTTGCCGTCGATCTGGAGGAGATTGACCTTGGCGAGGTCGAACCCGCTCTTCTGGGCATAGAGCGACAGGAAGGGATACTCGCCGGACGTGACGCTCGCGCCGAGTTTCTTCCCTTCCAGGTCCTTCGGAGTCTTGATCGGGGAATTGGCGAGGACGCCGATGCCCATCAGGGCGTCGTAATTGATCTGGCCGATGCACGTGATCGGGAGGCCGCGCGCCGCCTGGACGATCGCGGTCGGGGTCGCGGCCATGCCGAAATCGAAGGTCCCGGCCGAGACGGCCTGGGCGGCCGATCCGGAGCCCGAGCCGCGCGCCACGGTGACGTCCAGCCCGTGCTTTTTCCAGAAACCCTTGTCGCGGGCGACGTAGGCGAAAAGGTTCGGACCCTCGGGGATCCAGGAGGTCGTGAAGCTGACCTTCGTCAAGCCTTGCGACAGCGCCGGGCGGGCAAAGCCCGACACCGCCAGCGTGGCCAGCCCGATGCCGCGAACGGCGTTACGCCTGGTGATCGTCATCGAACCCTCCACGTTGCAAGCTGATCCGGGCACCTAAGCCCGGCCTTCCGCAAAAGGCAAGACTGCATGCCAGATCCGCTTGCCTGCATGCCAACGCTGGATTAGATCGCCCGGAGGCCTTCCTTGGGAGGCGGTTCGGGGAAGGTACGCCCATGCGGGCTTTCGAGGCGCGGAACGCGCATTTCGACAGGCTGGTGAACACGCCCGGCCTGAAGTGGCTTGGGCAAAACACGAACCATGCCAAGCCGCATCCGGCCGTGGTCGCCGCCATGGAGCAGAGCATCCGGGACGAGGAATTCCACATCTACGCCCCGCCGGCCGGGTTCGAGGAATTGCGGACCGGGATCGTGGCGGATCTCGGCCTCGACGGGCAGGTCGCGCTCGTGTCGGACGGCGCGGTGTCCTCGCTCTATCACGCGTGCCATGCGCTGCTCGGGCCGGGTGACGAGTTCATCACGACCGATCCGACCTGGAACTGGCCGATGGCCTTCGCCCGCTCCGTCGGCGCGACCGTGAAGCAGATCCCGATCTACGGCGAGGAATACGGCTACCGGCTCGCGCCGGAGCGGCTTCGGGAGGCGATCACGCCGAAGACCAAAGTCGTCTACATTGTCGACCCGAACAATCCGCTCGGATCGGCCTGCACGGCCGAGGAGATCGCCGGCATCGTGGCGGCGGTCCGGGAGGCTGGAGCCTACCTCATCCACGATTGCACGTACCGGCACTTCGCCTACGAGCATCATCTCGCGGCGAAGCTATACCCGGAGCGGACGCTTACCGTTTACAGCTTCTCGAAATGGCTCGGCCTTGCCGGCCTGCGCGTCGGCGCGATCGTCGGCCATCCCGATCTCGTCGAGCGCCTCGCGGCCGCGCCGCCGAACAATCTCGGTTCCTCGATCCTGTCGCAGCGCGCCGCCATGGCGGGCCTCACGATCAAGGCCGAGTGGTTCCCGGGCGTGCTCGCCGAGCAGCGCCGGAACCAGGCCCTGATCAAGGAGGCCGCGGACCGGATCCCGGGCCTCTCGATCGCGGTCTATCCGTCGAACGGCAATTTCCTCGTCATGGAATGCGAGCCGGCGGGCATCCGTCCGGACGCGCTCGTGGCGGAATATGCCGAGCGCAACATCATGATCCGGCAAGGCGCCTATCACACGCCGACCTTCGGCGACCGCTTCGTGAAGATCTCGACGACCGTTCCGACCGCCTGGGTCGAGGAACTCGTCGAACTCCTGCCGGAGATGGTCGAGCGTGCCCGCGGCCGCAACGAACCCGCCCAGCTCTTCTAGGAGCCCGGGCTCCCTGGATCACAGGATGACATGATGGATCTGAAACTCGGGGGACGGAAGGTCCTCATCACGGGCGCCTCGCAGGGGATCGGGGAGGGGCTGGCGCATGCCTTCGCGGGCGAGGGCTGCCACCTCCACCTAACGGCGCGCGCTGCCGACAAGCTGGACCAGATGGCGCGCGAGCTCGTGGCGACACACAACGTCACGGTCACGTCGACGGCGATCGACATGACCGCCGACGGCGCCGTCGAGCGCATCGTCGCCGAGGCGGGCGACGTCGACATCCTGATCAACAATGCCGGCGTGATCCCGAGTGGAAACCTGTTCGAGATCGGGCCGAAGAAGTGGCGCGACGGCTGGGCCTTGAAGGGGTTCGGCTACGCCGACATGATCCGCGCCGTGTACCCGAACATGAAGGCACGCGGCGGCGGCGTCATCCTCAACAACATCGGCAACGGCGGCGAGGTCTGCGATCCGCAATACATCGAGGGCGCCGCCGGCAACGCGTCCATCATGGCGATGACGCGGGCGCTCGGCGGCCGCAGCCTCGACGACAACATCCGCGTCGTCGGCGTGAACCCCGGTCCGGTCGATACGAGCCGCATCTACAACATGCTGCGCAAATGGGCCGATACCGAGCTCGGCGACGCCGAGCGCTACGAAGAGCTGCTCGTGCGCTATCCGCTGAAGCGCCCGGCCCACATCCACGAGATCACCGACCTGTTCCTGTTCCTCGCCTCCTTCCGGTCGGGCTACACGTCCGGCACGGTCGTCACGGTCGATGGCGGGATCGCGTCCCGGCGTTCGGTCGTCTGAGGAGAGACCACATGCCCTTCGCGACAGCGAGCGACGGTATCCGGCTGCATTACGAGACGGCAGGGCGTGGCACGCCGATCGTCTTCGTGCACGAATTCGGCGGATCCCACTGGAGCTGGGAGCCGCAGATGAGCTTCTTCCCGCGCCGGCACCTCTGCGTGACCTACGCGGCGCGCGGCTTTGCCCCCTCGGACATCCCCGAGACCGTCGACGCGTATTCGCAGGCGCGAGCCGCGGACGACATCGTCGAGGTCATGGATGCGGCCGGCATCGACAAGGCGCACCTCGTCGGGCTGTCGATGGGCGGCTTCGCGGTCCTGCATGCCGGATTGCGCCACCCGGACCGCATCATCTCGATCACGGCGGCCGGCGCGGGCTACGGGGCCGAGAAGGCGTTCGAGGACTACTTCAAGGGCATCTCGGAACAGGTCGCGGCGAATTTCGAGACGAAGACGGCCCAGGTGTTCGGGCCGATCTACGCCGAGGGCGCCTCCCGCGTGCAGTTCCAGGACAAGGACCCGCGCGGCTGGGCGCTGTTCGCGGAACGCCTCGCGCAGCATTCGGATATCGGCGCGCCGAACACGATGCGGGGCGTCCAGATGCGCCGGCCGTCGCTCTACGAC
>CAXUKK010000232.1:0-5388 GCA_964251455.1 uncultured Enterovirga sp. | reverse complement strand
TCTCGACCAGGTGCTGACGGCGGAGCAATTCGACCGCAACGTCGAGACCGTGCAGGGCTCGGGCGAGCGTGTCGAATATGCCGTGCGGCTGCCCGGGACCGGCGAGGGCGAGAGCGTCTGGCTGCCGATCGACGCCAAATTCCCGATCGAGGATTACGAGCGCCTGCTCGAGGCGTCCGACCGCGCCGACCCGGTCGGCGTGGAAGCCGCCCTGAAGGGGCTCGAGACGCGGATCAAGCTCGAAGGCGCCAAGATCTGCAAGAAGTACGTGAGCCCGCCGTCAACAACGGATTTCGGCATCCTCTATCTGCCGACCGAGGGCCTCTATGCCGAGGTCCTGCGGCGGCCCGGCCTCGTGGATCACCTCCAGGGCCATTGCCGCATCATGGTGGCGGGCCCGACGAACCTGCACGCGTTCCTGACGACGCTGCGCATGGGCTTCCGCACGCTCGCGATCGAGAAGCGGTCGAGCGAGGTCTGGCAGACGCTCGGCGCCGTGAAAACCGAGTTCTCCAAGTACGGAGACGTCATGGATGCCGTGCGCAAGAAGCTGACGGAAGCGACGAACCAGATCGACCGTGTCGCGACGCGGAGCCGCGCGATCGATCGCAAGCTACGGCAGGTCGAAAGCCTGCCCGAGGCGGAGGCGGCAAACCTGCTCGCGCTCGAAGCGCTGGTGCAGGACGGCGATCTGCTCGACGCGGCGGAGTAGCTACCGCGCGCCGTCGAGCATTCGCGACACGAGGCGGGCGGTGAAATCGACCATCGGGACGATCCGCGCGTAGTTGAGCCGCGTTGGGCCGATCACGCCGACGGCGCCGACGATGCGCTGCTGGCTGTCGCGGAAGGGCGCGGCGATCATGGACGAGCCGGACATGGAGAACAGCCGGTTCTCCGACCCGATGAAGATGCGGACGCCTTCGCCCTCGTCCGCCCGGGTAAGGAGGTCGACGACGTCGGTTTGCGTTTCGAGGTCCGCGAACAGGAGCCGGATGCGCTCCAGATCCTCGGCGGCACGCAGGTCCTCGAGCAGGTTCGCCTGGCCGCGCACGATGAGCTGGCGCCCATCCGCCGGGCCGACGCTCGTCGCCAGCCCCGCATCCACCAGGCGCGCCGTCAGTTCGTCCAGCTCGCGCTCCATCTCGGCGCGATGGTGCTGCAGATCCGTTCGAAGATCCGAGAGGGTTCGGCCCGCGATGCGGGCGTTGAGGTAGTTCGACGCTTCGACCAGCGCCGAGGCGGGCAGGCCCACTGGCAGGTCGAGCAGCCGGTTCTCGACCGAGCCGTCGTCCGAGACCAGCACGACGAGCGCGCGGCCGGGATCGAGCCGCACGAACTCGATGTGCTTCAGGCGGGCATTCGTCTTAGTCGTCACCACGACGCCGGCGCCGCGCGAGATGCCGGACAGCATCGCGGAGGCTTCCGTCAGGGCGGTCTCGAAGGTGTGGCGCGAGGCCGCCGCCCGCATCTGCGATTCGATGCGATCGCGTTCGTCCACGGCGACGTCGCCGATCTCGAGAAGCGCGTCGACGAAGAAACGCAGGCCATATTGCGTCGGCAGCCGGCCGGCGCTCGTGTGCGGCGCGAAGATGAGCCCGGCCTGTTCGAGATCCGACATGACGTTGCGGACCGACGCCGAGGACAAGGTCATCGGCAGGATGCGGGCGATGTTCTTGGAGCCGACGGGCTCGCCGGTCGCGAGGTAGCTCTCCACGATCTGGCGGAAGATCTCGCGCGAGCGCTCGTTCAGCTCCGCGATCGCGCGAGTTGGCGGCGCAGGCGGGATGATCGGTGCATTCATGTGATCCTGAGTATGTGCCGATGCCGCGGCTCCGCAAGGGCGAAGCGCTGCGGCTTGCTGCCTGTGGGGCGAGTCCGTAAGGACCGGCATCCCCTTACTGGAGAACGACATGCGGCCCTCAAAGCGCCGAGCGGACGAACTCAGGCCCGTGACGCTGGAGCGTGGCGTCGCGCGCTACGCCGAGGGCTCCTGCCTCGTGTCGTTCGGCAACACGAAGGTGCTCTGCACGGCCTCGCTCGAGGAGCGCGGCCCGCCATGGCTGCGCGGGTCCGGACGGGGCTGGGTCACGGCCGAATACGCCATGCTCCCGCGTGCAACGCACGAGCGGACGCGGCGGGAGGTGACGTCGGGCAAGCCGTCCGGCCGCACGCAGGAAATCCAGCGTCTCATCGGCCGCTCGCTGCGCGCCGTCGTCAACCTGCCGGCGCTCGGCGAGCGCCAGGTGACCGTTGATTGCGACGTGATTCAGGCGGATGGCGGCACCCGCACGGCGTCGATCACGGGCGCCTGGGTGGCGCTGCACGATTGCTTCGCCTGGATGCGCGAGCGGTCGATCATCTCGGTCGACCCGATGAAGGACCAGGTCGCGGCGGTCTCGTGCGGCATCCATGAAGGCCGGCCGGTGCTCGACCTCGACTACGTCGAAGATTCGGCGGCCGAAACCGATTCCAACTTCGTGATCACCGGATCGGGCGGCATCGTCGAGATCCAGGGCACCGCCGAAGGCAAGCCGTTCAGCGAGGAGGAATTCCTGGCGCTGCTCCACCTTGCGAAAGCGGGCGTCGCCGAACTCGTGGCGCTGCAGAGGGCGGTTCTCGCAGGCTGAACCGAGCCCGGCCTATCGGTCCCGGCTCTCCGGTGACATGCGGCGGCGCAGGTCAGCATTCGCGGCCTGCAGCATGGCGATCAAGTGCTCCGTTCCGATCGGCATGGCGGTGCCGTCGGTCGTGGTCGCTCCGAACTCGGTCTCAAAGGCGAGGCCGAGTTGGTGGCCTTGGCGCCAGATGACGCGGGCTTGCGCCTGGAGGCCCTTGCTGTCGATCGCGATGTCGAGTTCACGCGGCAGCATGACGTCGGGCTGGCATTCCACCCGCGCGCCCGAATCCGTGAAGTCCCGGACCAGACAATCGACGGTGACGTGCACGTCCTTGAAGATCATTCTGCCGCCGAGATAGCTCCTGCGGCGCGTGGTATTCCGACGTTCCTGCATGATCTGCCTCATCATCATGGCCGACACTGCGCAGGAAGTCGGGGCAACGGAAGTCTGATCAAGCAGGATCGGCGATTCATCGATCGTCAAGGTTAACTCGCCGGGGCCGATGGACTCGAACGGCGGCGTGCCTGCCGAACGGAAGGATGGATATCTGCAGGAGGGTTGCCCTGGCCTGTGCCGCAGGTAGTCTCGCGCACCCTGGCGCTCGGCGTTCCGGGGTCAGCGGGAGACAACGTGCAGGCCGTCACAGACATCGAAACCGGCTTGCCCATCGGACCCGAGGTCTCGACAGCGCCGGCCCGAAGGCCTGCAGCCGACACGCACCTCGAGGGCCGGACCATCCGGCTGGAGCGGCTCGATTCCGAGCGGCATGCCGCCTCGCTTTTCGAGGTCGTCTCCGGCCCCGAGGCCGCGCGCCTCTATCTTTACCTGTTCCCGCCGCCGCCGGTTGACCCGGACGCGTTCCGCGCCTCGCTCGCCGCAATGGCGGCCGCCGAGGATCCGTTCGCGCTCGCGATCATCGACAAGGTGAGCGGCGAGGCGGTCGGCCACGCGACCTACATGCGCATCGAGCCCGTGCACCGCGTGATCGAGGTCGGCAACATCCTCTACGCGCCGGGCCTGCAGAGGAGCGTCGCCGCGACGGAGGCGATGTACCTGATGGCGCGCCACGCCTTCGAGGATCTCGGCTACCGGCGCTACGAGTGGAAGTGCAACGCCCTGAACGCACCCTCGCGGCGCGCCGCCGAGCGCTACGGGTTCGTCTACGAGGGCACCTTCCGCAACCACATGATCGTCAAGGGCCGCTCGCGCGATACGGCGTGGTTCTCGATCACCGAAGAGGAATGGCCGGCCCGCAAGCGCGCATTCGAGCACTGGCTCGATCCGTCCAATTTCGATGCGGATGGGCGCCAGCGGGTTGCGCTCTCCGCCCTGAATGCCACGGCCCTGCCGGACGGGGACGCGGTCCTGCGCAGAGCCACGTCGGCGGACACGGAGGCGTTCGACGCCGTCCACCGCGCTGCCTTCGCCTGGAACCGCGAAATGCTCGGGCGCGAGCCGCTGCCGCTGCTGATCCCGCCCGCGGAGGTCTTGTCGCGCTATGAGACCTGGCTCCTGGAGGATGCAGCCGGGGTCGCCGGAACCCTCGCGCTCGATCCGCGCCCGAACGACCTCGAGATCTGGAGCGTGTCGGTCGACCCGGCGCGGCAGAATGCCGGGATCGGCCGGACCCTGCTCTCGGCCGCGGAGGCGCGGGCGAGGGCGCTCGGGCTGTCCACGCTGCGGCTCTATACCGGCGCCGTTCTCACGAAGAATATCGACTGGTATCGCCGCCGCGGCTACGAGGTGGAGCGCGTGGAGGACCTGCCGGACCGGCAGATCGTCCACATGGTCAAACACATATAATCGAGCCAGGGAGAGAGACGCATGGCCGGAAGGCTGGGGGGAAAGACCGCGCTGGTGACGGCGGCGGGGCAGGGGATCGGGCGCGCCATCGCGGAGGCGTTCGTGCGCGAGGGCGCGACGGTCTGGGCGACGGATCTCGATCGCGCGAAGCTCGACGGGATCGGCGCTGCCGAGACCCGCAGCCTCGACGTGCTCTCGACGGAGGCGGTCGAGGCGCTCGCAAAGGAGAGCGGCCCGGTCGACATCCTCGTGAACGCGGCCGGCTTCGTGCACCACGGCACCGTGCTCGAATGCGACGATCGCGCCTGGGAGTTCTCGTTCGACCTGAACGTGAAATCCATGCACCGGACCATCAAGGCCTATGTCCCGGGCATGCTGGAACGTGGCGCCGGATCCATCGTCAATATCGCGTCGGGCGCGGGCTCGGTGCGCGGCATCCCGAACCGCTACGTCTATGGTGCCACGAAGGCGGCCGTGATCGGCCTGACCAAGGCCGTCGCTGCGGATTTCATCAAGCGTGGCATCCGGGCGAACGCGATCTGCCCGGGCACGATCGAATCTCCCTCGCTCGACGAGCGCATCGCGTCTCAGGCCAAGGCGTCCGGCCAGTCGCTCGAGACGGTGCGGCAGGCCTTCGTCGACCGGCAGCCGATGGGACGGCTGGGCACGCCCGAGGAGATCGCCTGGCTCGCCGTGTATCTCGGCTCGGACGAGGCGAGCTACACCACCGGCCAGATCCACCTCGCGGATGGCGGCTTCGCGCTGTGACGCTGCGTGCCGGCGCTCGACGCTCGGCCAAACGGAGGTAGCATGCACATCCTGGTACTAGGCGCGGCCGGCATGATCGGTCGCAAGCTCGTCGACCGCATCGTGGCCGAAGGCCAGCTCGGCGGACGGGAGATAAGCCGGCTGACGCTGTTCGACGTGGTCGAGCCGACGGCGCCCGGCGGGACGTCGATCCCGGCGG
>CAXUKK010000231.1:0-5389 GCA_964251455.1 uncultured Enterovirga sp. | reverse complement strand
CGCAGCGCCTGCTCGTCGAGCGCGTGAAGGCCGTGCTACGGCGCGGCGCCCCGAAGGACACCGCCCCGCCGCGCGACGGCGACGCGGCCGCCGCGAAGGCGCTGGAGCGCGGTCAGCTCGCCATGGATCCGGAGCGCCACAGCTGCACCTGGAAGAGCGAGCCCGTGACGCTGACCGTGACGGAGTTCCTGATCCTGCAGGCGCTGGCGACTCGCCCCGGCGTGGTGAAGAGCCGCAACGCCCTCATGGATGCGGCCTATGACGATCAGGTCTATGTCGACGACCGCACGATCGACAGCCACATCAAGCGGCTCCGTAAGAAGTTCAAGGTCGTCGATCAGAGCTTCGACATGATCGAGACGCTGTACGGTGTCGGTTATCGCTTCAAGGAGGCCTGAGGCGTCCGCCTTCGAGACGGGCGGCGGCCGGCTTCCGGACGACGCGACGGATCGGGCCGAGCCCGCCTCTAACGCTGCAACGGGCCCGGGCCCAACGGGCAGCGGGCAGGTGAGGGCCTTCGGACGCTGGCTCGTCGGCCGCGCGTCGTCGAGCCTCACGCGCCGGATCGTCGTCCTTAACCTGGCCGGGCTGGTCGCCCTGCTGGTCGGGTTCCTGACGCTCAACCAGTTCAGGCAGGGCCTCATCGAGGCGCGCGTGAACTCGCTCCTGATCCAGGGCGAGATCATCGCGGGCGCCATCGCGGCCTCGGCGACGGTCGAGACCGGCCAGATCACCATGGATCCCGACCGCCTGCTCGAGTTGCAGGCGGGAGATGCGCCGGGGCAGCCGGACGAACCGTTCTCGCCGCTGCAATTCTCGATCAGTCCGGAGCGCGTCGCGCCGCTGCTGCGCCGGCTCGTGACGCCCACCGGAACACGCGCCCGCATCTACGACCGGGACGGGACGCTCACGCTCGATTCCAGAACGCTTTATGCGCGCGGCGACCTGCGGGCCGAGCCGGCCCCGATCTCGCGCCCGCCCAAGCCCAGCCTCGTCGAACAGGCCTGGAACGCCGTGAAGCGACTTTTCGGCCGCGAGAGAGCGTCGCTTGATGATGCGGGGCCGGCCGATGCCCGCAACTTCCCCGAGGTGCAGCGCGCAGTCGGCGGCCAGACCTCCTCCTCCGTACGCCAGAACGCTCGAGGCGAGACGATTGTGTCCGTGGCGGTGCCGATCCAGCGGCAAGGGGCGGTCCGCGGCGCTCTGCTGTTATCGACGCAGGGCGGCCACATCGATGCGACCATCGCGTCGGCACGCTTCCAACTGCTCCAGGTGTTTCTCGTCGCGGCGCTCGTGATGGTCGTGCTCTCGGCCCTCCTGGCGGGCGCGATCGCCGAGCCGGTCCGCCGCCTGGCGGAGGCTGCCGAACGCGTCCGGCGCGGCACCAGGGCGCGCCAGGAGATACCGGACTTCACTCGCCGGTCCGACGAGATCGGACACCTATCCGGCGCCCTGCGGGACATGACGGATGCGCTGTACAATCGGATCGACGCGATCCAGTCCTTCGCGGCCGATGTGGCGCACGAGTTGAAAAACCCGCTGACCTCGCTCCGCAGCGCGGTCGAAACGATGCCCGTCGCGAGGACGGAGGCGAACCGCGAGCGACTCCTGTCGATCATCGAGCACGACGTGCGCCGGCTCGACCGGCTGATCAGCGACATCTCGGATGCCTCGCGCCTCGATGCCGAACTCGCCCGGGCGGATGCGGAGCCGCTCGACATGCGCCGCCTCGTCGAAACCGTGGTCGAGATCGCCAACGAGCGGCGGCGTTCGCACGAGGCGAGGATCGAGGTGTCGGTCGAGGCGAATGCGCCCGCCGACGCGTTCATGGTGGTCGGCCACGATTCCCGGCTCGGGCAGGTCCTCAACAACCTGTTCGACAATGCGCGGTCCTTCTCGCCGCCGGAGACGGTCATCCGGGTGGGCGTCGCGCGTCGAGGAGGCGAGGTCGAGATCACGGTCGACGACGAAGGGCCCGGCATTCCGCCCCACGCGGCGGAGCGCGTCTTCGAGCGCTTCTACACCGACCGGCCGGACCACGGCTTCGGCCAGAATTCCGGCCTTGGACTGTCCATCTCCCGCCAGATCGTCGAGGCTCACCGGGGCGTCATCCGGGCGACGAGCCGTCCGCCGCAGATAGACGGGCAGGTGCCCACTGGTGCGCGCTTCATCATGCGCCTGCCGGCCGTATCGCCGGCATGAGCGACATCGGTCAGGCTGTCCACGCCACGGCGGTCGTGATCGGAGAGGATGGGATCCTGATCCGCGGGCCGGCCGGTGCGGGGAAATCGACGCTCGCGCGCGGGCTGATCGGGTGGGCGGCAGGACAGGGCCGGCATGCTGCCCTGGTCTCCGACGACCGCGTGATCCTCGACCAAAGCCACGGCCGGCTCATCATGCGGGCCGTGCCCGCCATCGCAGGCCTTCTGGAGATCCGAGGGCTCGGCATCATCCACGCACCCTGGCAGGAGGCGTGCTTGCTCCGTCTGATTGTCGATCTCACTGAGCAGGGACCGCGCATGCCTGAAGAACCGAACGCATCCGCAGCGCTCGGAGATATAGAATTACCTTTGATCGTAGTTAATCAGGCGTTAGCCTTGGGCGTGGTGGTGTGGCGTATCGGCACCGGTGACGCTTTCGTGACCGTTTCATGAGCAAATGGTCGCAATGCTATTGCGTCCGTCGCCGCACTGCACAAAAATAGTACCTTCCGCCCGTCAGGGTGAGGATCAAGTTTGCGCATGATCGGTATGGTGCTCGTCACGCACGGGCAACTTGCGACGGAGTTTCGGGCCGCGCTCGAGCACGTCGTCGGACCTCAGGAGCAGATCGCGACGATCACGATCGGGCCGGAGGACGATATGGAATCGCGTCGCCAGGACATCATGGCGGCCGTCTGCAGCGTCAATTCCGGATCCGGAGTGGTGCTGCTGACGGACATGTTCGGCGGCACACCGTCGAACCTGGCCCTGTCCTGTATGAACGGCGGGTCGGTCGAGGTCGTGGCAGGGATCAACCTGCCCATGCTGATCAAGCTCGCTTCCGTTCGAGACGAGGAGGTGCTCCGCGATGCGGTTCTCCATGCGCAGGAGGCCGGCCGGAAATACATCAACGTCGCCTCTCGCGTGCTGGCCGGAAAGTAGCTCCGCCGCATGGATGCCGAGATCGAGGATTGTCCGCCCGTCGAGATCCCGGAGGGCGCCCTGTATCGGGAAATCCTGATCGTCAACAAGAAGGGACTGCACGCCCGCGCGTCCGCCAAGTTCGTGCAGACGGTCGAGCGCTTCGATGCCGTCGTGACCGTGACCCGCTGCAGTGAGACGGTCGGCGGCCGCTCCATCATGGGCCTCCTGACGCTCGGGGCAGCCAAGGGAACCACCATCACGGTCACGGCGAAGGGCCATGATGCGGAAGAGAGCCTTGCGGCGATCGCGGCCCTGATCGCCAACCGGTTCGGCGAAGAGGACTAGGCCGCGCCCCGGGCGGCTCCGCCGGCACGCCGTTCGATCTCCGCCTCGATCCGCTCCAGCGCCGCGTCGTTGACGTCGAGCGTGTGCAGGATGCGGACCGTGCGCTCGAAATAATCGAGGCAGGTGCCGAGTTCGCCGGACGCCTTCAGGATGTGGTCGGCGGTTTCCGCCTCGCCCAGCTTTCCCGAATAGCGCGCGTGGGCCTGGTTCACGACGAAGGTCACGGCCGGGATCGGCCCCTCGTCCGTCGCGATCGTCACCCAGCGGGCCAGGTAGGCGCCGGACAGCATCTCGCGGCGCCAGACCAGCAGGAGTTCCTGGCGAACCTCCGCGGCCGGGATCCGGAAGGCGACGCCCCGGCAGGTGCCGCCCCGGTCGAGCGCCAGCATCAGGCCGGGACATTCGGGACTGCCGCGACCGCGGGACAGCCAAAGGCAGAAGCGGCGATGCCAGCCGCGGATCGTCCCGAGCCGCCGCTCCGCAAACCGAAAAGCCGGGTTCCACATCAGCGAGCCGTAGCCGAACACCCAAATGTCTTTCGCCGGATCATGGCGCGCCAGGGTCTCGTCGAGGGAGGCGTCGATCTCCTGGTCCGAGCGGATCGGGAAGTCGGGCGTGGCGCGAGCCCGGATTGCGGCGAGATGGCTGCCATCGCGCAGCCGCTCGCGCGTAATCACGAACCCTTCCCGACCTGTGCGCGGCTCGCCTTCGCTCACGTCGAGCGCCCTGGATGCAGACATAAAGACATCTTTATATCTTGATTGTCACGGGCCGGAGGCCCTGCTATAGGCGCGCCATCAGCCATCATCGAGAAAGTGCACCGCTCATGTCGCAGCCGTTGAGGAAGGTCGAGTCGCAAGGGGATTACATCGTGGCCGATATCGGCCTCGCCGAGTGGGGCCGCAAGGAACTCAGCATCGCCGAGACGGAAATGCCCGGCCTGATGTCGGTCCGCGAGGAATACGGCCCCTCGCAGCCCCTGAAGGGCGCCCGCATCGCCGGCTCGCTGCACATGACTATCCAGACGGGCGTTCTCATCGAGACCCTCGCGGCACTGGGCGCCGATATCCGCTGGGTCTCCTGCAACATCTTCTCCACCCAGGACCACGCGGCAGCCGCAATCGCGGCATCCGGCGTCCCGGTCTTCGCACGCAAGGGCGAGTCCCTCGTCGATTACTGGGATTACACCCGCAAGCTGTTCGAGTGGGGTGACGGCGGAATGCCGAACATGATCCTCGACGATGGCGGCGATGCGACCATGTTCGTCCATCTCGGGCTGCGCGCCGAGAACGGCGACACGGCGTTCCTCGACAAGCATGAGACGGAAGAGGAGGAAATCTTCTTCGCGCTCCTCCGGAAGACGCTGGGCGAGAAGCCGAAGGGCTGGTTCGCCGGGCTCGCCAAGAGCATCAAGGGCGTCTCCGAGGAGACCACGACGGGCGTCCACCGCCTGTACATGATGGAGAAGGAGGGCAAGCTGCTCTTCCCGGCCATCAACGTGAATGACGCCGTCACCAAGTCGAAGTTCGACAACCTGTATGGCTGCCGCGAGTCGCTCGTCGACGGCATCCGCCGTGGCACGGACGTGATGATGGCGGGCAAGGTGGCCATGGTCGCGGGCTTCGGCGACGTCGGCAAGGGTTCGGCTGCCTCGCTACGGAATGCCGGCTGCCGCGTTCTCGTCTCGGAGGTCGATCCGATCTGCGCCCTCCAGGCCGCCATGGAAGGCTATGAGGTCGTCACCATGACGGATGCGGCACCGCGCGCCGACATCTTCGTGACCGCGACCGGCAACAAGGACGTGATCACGCTGGACGACATGCGGGCCATGAAAGACCGCGCCATCGTCTGCAACATCGGCCATTTCGACAACGAGATTCAGGTCGCCGGCCTGAAGAACATGACGTGGTCGAACATCA
>CAXUKK010000230.1:0-5445 GCA_964251455.1 uncultured Enterovirga sp. | reverse complement strand
TCGACCGCAAGGCGCGCCGCGTCACGCTGTCGATCAAGGCGCTCGAGATGGCCGAGGAGAAGGAAGCGATGGAGAAGTTCGGGTCCTCGGATTCCGGAGCCTCCCTCGGCGAGATCCTCGGCGCGGCCCTCAAGGCCCGCAAGTAATCTCCCGTCCCGGGCTCCGGCCCGGGACGCTGAAACCAGGCCCGCGCGGAGCGATCCGCGCGGGCCTTTTTTATGCGGCGGACGAGGCCGCGCGTCGCGTCTCGGGCAGGAACCAGGCTGCCGCGGCGAGCGCGAAGGCTGCGACGCAGCCGAGGAAGATGAAGGCCGCGCTGTAGCCCGCCTTCGTCACGATGATACCGGCGACCGCCGTCGACAAAGCCGCCCCGATGCTCTGGGCCGTCGCTACGGCACCCTGGGCGACGTTGAACCGGCCCGTGCCCTGCATCAGGTCCGCGACGACGAGCGGGAAGAGCGCCCCGAAGATCCCGGCCCCGACGCCGTCGAGCAATTGCACGCCGACGAGCCAGACCATGTCGTCGCTCACCGGGTACAGGAAGCCTCGCAGAGCCAGGACGGCGAGCCCGACGAGGAAGATCGGCTTGCGGCCGAACCGGTCGGCCGTGTGGCCGACGAAGATCGCGACGGGCACCATGACGAGTTGCGCCGCCACGATGCACACGGCGACGAGCGTCGTGCCGAGGTTCCTGTCGGCCAGTGCGAGCTTCTGACCGACGAGCGGCAGCATGGCCGCGTTGGCGAAGTGGAAAAGCGTCGTCGAGAGCGCGAAGACGAGAAGCGGCGGGCACTTGAGGAGCATGGACAGGCCTGATGCATGGTGGTCGCCCAAGGAGTCGCCACCCTCCCCAAGCCCTCGCGCGACGTCGTGGTCGATACGGTCACCCGGCACCCAAAAGGTCGCGCCGAGACTGAGCACGGCCATGGCGGCCATGAGCCAGAAAACCGCGATCGGGCCGAACAGATACGCAGCCGCTGCGGCGATCGCGGCCGCGGTCGCGTTGCCGGCGTGGTTGAAGGCTTCATTGCGGCCGATGCGGCGGGCGAGCGCCTTCGGCCCGACGATCCCGAGCGTGATCGCCGCGATGGCAGGCGGGAAGATGGCGCCTGCCGCGCCACTCACGGCTTGCAGCATCACCACCGGCCAGAAGCTCGGCACCAGCGGCAGCCCGACGGACGCGATCGTCACGGCGACTGCAGCGGCGGCAATCAACGCCTTTTTGTACCGCGTCCGATCGATCAGGGCGCCCGCAGGCGTCTGCGCGACGATGGCCGCGATCCCGGCCACCGACATGACGATGCCGATCGCGGCTTCGTCCCATTTCTGTACCGTCAGGAGATAGATCGCGAGGTACGGTCCGAGCCCGTCGCGCACGTCGGCCAGGAAAAAGTTGAGCCCGTCCAACGACGAGCGGCAGCGACGATCGGACTCTGACATGGGCGGACCTGGCTCAGCGGTACAGAATTACCGCCCGCCGAGGTCCGTTCCAGGAACTCACCGCACGAGCGGTTATCCGAGCGGGCTCTTGAAGACGAAGAAGGCGCCGGCGACGATCAGCGCGAAGCCGATGGCGTGATTGATGGTCAGCGGTTCCCGCAGGTACAGCGCCGAGAAACCGGCGAAGACCACGAGCGTGATCACCTCCTGCATCACCTTCAGTTCGGCCGCCGAATAGACCTCGTGGCCCATCCTGTTGGCCGGCACGGCGAGCCAGTATTCGAAGAACGCGATGCCCCAACTGACGAGAACCACGATCCAGAGCGGGCGATCCGTGAATTTGAGATGCCCGTACCAGGCGAAGGTCATGAAGACGTTCGACGCGACGAGGAGCAGGATTGGGGCGATGTAGCGCAACGTCATGGGGAGCCTTTCCGGGTCTCCTGCGCTTATCGGCAGACGGTGCTCCGGGCGAGCGCGAACCTCCCGCCGTGCGGCTTGCTTGCGGGCGGAGGGAGGTCGGCGCTAGGAACGGGGCCGAAACGAGGGACTCGCCCCATGGCATTCGATGCCGATCTGATCGCCGACAGGAGGCGCTTGCGCCGCAAGCTCACCTTCTGGCGCGTCGCCGCCTTCCTGGTCGTCATCCTGGCCATCGGTGCCGGGGCGTTCGCATGGAGCGGTCGGCCCGGCCTCGCCGGGACGGGCCAGCAGATCGCGCGCGTCACCGTCTCCGGCATCATCACGGGGGACGAGCGCACGACGGAGCTGCTCAAGCGCGTCGGCGATTCCGATGCGGTTCGTGGCGTCGTCATCTCGATCAATTCGCCCGGCGGTACCACGACGGGGTCCGAGGAACTCTTCCAGGGCATCCGCGATCTCGCGTCCAAGAAGCCGACGGTCGCCTTCGTGGACGGGCTCGCCGCGTCGGGCGGCTACATCACGGCGCTCGGCGCCGACCGCATCGTCGCCCGTGAGACGGCGCTCGTCGGCTCCATCGGCGTCCTGTTCCAATATCCGGACTTCTCGGGGATCCTCGGCAAGGTCGGGGTCTCGGTCGAACAGGTGAAGTCGGCGCCCCTTAAGGCGGAGCCGTCCGGCTTCAGCCCGACGTCGCCGGAGGCCCGGGCGGCACTGCAATCCGTGGTCGACGACACGTTCGGCTGGTTCAAGAACCTCGTCACAAGCCGCCGCGGCATCACGGGCGAGCAGCTCACGATCGTGTCCGACGGGCGCGTGTTCAGCGCCCGTCAGGGCCTGCCTTTGAAGCTCGTCGATCAGCTCGGCACCGAGCGCGATGCGATCGCCTGGCTGGAGACCGAGAAGGGCGTCCCGACCAAACTCCCGGTGCGGGACTGGAAGAAGCGCGACGAGTCGCGGTTCTCCCTCTGGTCCATGGCGGCGTTCGGGGCGGATCTCGCGGGCTTCGGCGACCTCGCGACGTCGCTTCGCTCCGCGACCCTCGGTGCGGCCAAGCTTGACGGTCTCCTGGCCGTTTGGCAGCCTCGCGCCGCCGAACGGTAGAGTCAGAGTTCGCGTACCCGATGATCAAGTCCGAGCTCGTCCTGAAGATCGCGGAGGAAAATCCGCATCTTTATCAACGCGATATCGAAACCGTGGTGAGCGCAATCCTCGACACGATCGGCGATGCGCTGGCCCGTGGTGACCGGGTGGAGCTGCGCGGCTTCGGCGCCTTCTCGGTGAAGAAGCGCGACGCGCGCAGCGGCCGCAACCCGCGCACCGGCGAGACCGTCGCCGTATGCGAGAAGCAGATCCCGGTCTTCAAGACCGGCAAGGACATGCGCAAGCGTCTCAACCTCTCGACCGCCGAGGCCGAGACGCAGGACAGCGCGGGCTAGAGATCACGCATGCTGGGTTTCCTCAAGGCACTCATCCTCCTTCCTGTCGCGATCGTCGTCGTGCTGCTCGCGGTCGCCAACCGTGCGCCGGTGGCGCTCTCGTTCGATCCCTTCTCCAAGGGGCAGCCGGAACTGAGCGTGACCGTGCCGCTCTTCGCCCTGATCCTGGCCGCGGTGGCGCTCGGCGTCGTGCTCGGCGGCATCGGCGCGTGGCTTGCCGCAGGGCGTCAGCGCCGCGACCGGCGCATGTCCGCCCGCGAGTTGAACCGCCTCAAGGCGGAAGCCGATCGGCTGCGCCAAGGCCTCGTCCAGAACCGCCCAGCTCTGCCGAGCCCGCGCGCGATCTCCTGACTGAACATCGGCAGGAGCCTTCCTGCCTGGACGTCGTTCTGCACTCGGCGTTCCCCGAGGTGAGCATGCCCATCCATCCTGCCATCGAGCCCGGCCGCGTTGCCGTCGTCACGGGCGCCGCGAGCGGCATCGGCCTCGCGGCCGCCAGGCGCTTCGCGGCGCTCGGCCTGAAAGTCTGTCTTGCCGACCTGGAAGGTGACCGCCTCGCGCAGGCCGGCCTGGAGGTCGAGGCCGCCGCGCCGGGCGGCCGCCACGATGTCCGCATCGTGCCGACGGATGTCAGCCGGAGCGAGGACGTGCTCCGGCTGAAAGCGAGCGCCGAGGAACTCGGCGACGTCGCCGTGCTCATGAACAATGCCGGGATCGAGATCGGCGGGACGTTCTGGAGCCCGCCGGACACCTGGCACCGCATCATCGACGTGAACCTCTGGGGCGCGGTCCACGGCGTCCAGGCCTTCGTGCCAAACATGATTGCGAGCGGGCGGCCCGGGCTCGTGATCAACACCGGCTCGAAGCAGGGCATCACGACCCCGCCAGGCAACACGCCGTACAACATTTCGAAGGCCGCCCTGAAGGTGATGACCGAGGCGCTCGCCCACGAGTTGCGGGGCACGGAAGGCTGCTGCAGCGTCACGGCGCACCTGCTCATCCCGGGCTTCGTCTTCACCGGCCTGACCCGCGCCCGCGGCGTCGAGGAGAAGCCGGCCGCGGCGTGGACGCCGGACCAGACTGTCGCGTTCATGCTGGAGGCCTTGGAGCGCGGCGACTTCTACATCCTATGCCCTGACAACGACGTCCCCCGTGCCACGGACGAAAAGCGCATCCGGTGGTCGGCCGAGGACATCGTCGCCAACCGCCCTGCCCTGTCGCGCTGGGACGAGCGTTACAAGGCGGCGTTCGACGCCTATATGAGGGACTGACCCCTCCCGATACCGGATCTCGAACCTTGGCCAACCTGCTGCGCATCCTGCTGGCGATCCTGCTGCCCCCCGTCGGCGTGCTCATGACGGTCGGCTTCGGCGGGCAGTTCTGGCTCAACATCCTCCTCACGCTGCTGGGCTACATCCCCGGCATCGTGCACGCCGTGTGGGTGATCGCGCGGAACCGCTAGGCTGGGCCGATGACGGGGCTCGTCAAGATCTGCGGCATCGGCTCTCCGGCGGCGCTTGAGGCGGCCCTGGCCGCCGGCGCCGACATGATCGGCTTCGTCCGCTTCCCGCGCTCGCCCCGGTACCTGGCTCTCGAGCAGGGGCGCGCGTTGTCGGCCCTCGCCCGAAAGCGGGCCGAGCGCGCGCTGCTCGTCGTGGACCCTGACGACGCGGAGCTCGACGCAGCCATTGAGGCGATCGAGCCCGACTGGATTCAGCTTCACGGGAGCGAGACACCCGAGCGCGTTCGCGCCATCCGCAGCCGGACCGGACGCAAGGTCATGAAGGCGCTCGGCATCGCACGACCCGAAGACCTGTCGCGCGTGGCTCATTATGCCGACGTAGTTGACCGCCTTCTCCTCGACGCCAAGCCGCCCGACGGAGCCGCACTGCCGGGCGGTAACGGACGCGCCTTCGACTGGGCGCTGCTCGACGGACTTGACCCGCGGCTCGATGTCATGCTGTCCGGCGGGCTGGACACCGGCAATGTGGCCGAAGCGATCGGGCGCACGCGCGTCCGGGCGGTCGACGTCTCGTCCGGCGTCGAAACCCGTCCGGGCGAGAAGGATCCGGCCAGGATCAAGACCTTCGTCGAGGCAGCGCGCGCGGCCTTCGCCGCCCATCAGGACAGGACCGCCCAGTGACCG